>NZ_RAWC01000043.1:0-53110 GCF_003611685.1 Corallococcus sp. CA049B
CCTCTGGCGTGGAGGGCCGGAGCACACGGCCCTGCCTGCGGGCGGCGGGGGCCTTCGCGGCCGGAGGCGCCACGAAGGGCAGGTCCTGCTCCTCGGCGCCTGAGTCTTGCTGTTCGTCCTCGTCGTCCTCGCTGGAGGAGGCGGCCTGCGCATCAGGCTCATCGGCCGCGGCGTCTTCCTCGGAGCCCGTGGCCTCCTCTCCCGTCTTGGCTTCTTCGGGCTCGGAGTCCTCGTCGGTGCCGGGGAGTTCCTCGGAGCCGATCGCCGCCGCGATGTCGGCCGCGGAGGCGTCGTCCTCCTCGGAGTCCTGCGACGCGTCCTCGTCGTCCGAGTCCTGGTCCGCGGCGGCTGCCGCCTCGGATGCATCCTCGTCGTCCGAATCCCCAGCCGCTGCTTCGGAAGCGTCGTCGTCCTCGGACTCCTCGTCGTCCGAAGCTTCGTTGTTGGACTCTTCGTCGTCCGAGGATTCGTCGGCCGCTTCTTCGTCGGATTCGTCGTCGTCCGAGTCCTCGTCGGCCGCTTCGTCGTCGGACTCCTCTTCGTCCGAGTCCTCGTCGTCGGACCCCTCGTCGTCCGAGTCCTCGTCGGAGTCGGACTCTTCCTCGTCGTCCGCCTCCTCCTCGTCGTCGGATGCAACCGGCACGTCGCGGGGCTGCGTGACCGCATCCACCGCCGCGAGGACCTCCTGCATGCGCGCCCGCGCGTGAGCGGCTTCGTCCACGGAGGACTGTGCCTTCGCGGGCTCGGACACCGTCGCGGCCGGAGCGGCGGCCACGGTCTCCTTCGCGGGGGCAGCGGCAGCCGAGGGGGCAGCGGCAGCCGAGGGGACGACGGCAGCCGCGGGGACGACGGCAGCCGCGGGGACAACGGCAGCCGCGGGGAGCTCCGCCGGACGCACCACGGGCTCCGGAGCACGGGCCACCGAAGCCCGCACGGGCTCACCCGCTCCCATCACCCCGAGCGCCACGGGCGTGGGCGCCACGTACCCGTTCTGTCTCGCGAGCATGAACAGCGCCTGGGCGACCAGGGCATTCCGGTCCACGCCCAGGTCGTGGCTCATCTGCTCCAGCGCCCGCCACAGGGGCTCCGCGACCTCGATGGTTTCACGAATCCGATTCATGCCTAGCTGCCCCTCAGATTGCTCTGCCACGGAGAGACGTGATCCGGGTCATTGAGCCAAAAGAACATCGCTTGCGTCTCCGCGTACTGCCGCTCCGCGATGGACACCAGGTTCGGGTGCAGGTCGCCCAGCGCCACGCCCTCGAACAGGAAGCCCTGGCCGGGCTTCGTCGTGCTGGCATTGCCGCGGAACTTGCGGTCCCGGCTCTGCCACAGCCGCTGCGAGGCCTGTCCCGCCGCCTGTCCGTAACCCGCCGGCGGCGCGATGCGCGTGGGCATCTGGAACGTCGTCTCGCCGCACGACCACAGCAGCCACGACAGCGCGCTCCAGTCCCCGCGCAGCATCATCGCCAGGTCCGCGAACCCCATCTCCAGGTCGAGCGTCTCGTCGATCTCCACCTGCTCGTCCTCGTCCGACTCCAGCTCTTCCTGCTTCAGCTCCACGGGCCCCTCACCCAGCAGGCCCGACAGGTCCGGCGGCAGCCAGGACACCGCGGCGCCGGGCTTGTACCGCTGGAGCAGCGCGCCGCGCATCGCCTGGAGCCGCGTGGCGTACTTGCGCACCAGCTGCTGGATGGCCTCCAGGGGCTGCTCGGGCTTCTCCGGCAGGCCGTCGTAGGTGCAGTGCGGAGGCTCCTGTCCCGCCCAGAAGTCGAACCGGGGGAACAACGCCCGCGCGTACGTGGCCAGGAACCGGGCGGTGTCTGGCTCCGCTTCCGCGAGCCCCTCCGCGTCCTTCCGCACCTGATCCGCCACGCCCAGGTTCAGCAGGATGAGGCCGCGCGTGAACAGGTACGCCTTGCGCTCCGGCGCGAGCAGCATCGCCGCGTGCAGGAAGTCCAGCGCCGCGCGAGGCCGGTCCGTCTGATCCAACAACACCGCGTAGCCCCGCAGCAGCGTGGCCGCCTCACCGCCGCGCATGAGCGCGTCCGCAATGGGGGCCCACGCCTGTCCCGCATCCTCCACCACGCTGTGCGCGACCTGACGGGCCGAGTCCTGCGTGCGCGGCAGCGTCAGCTCCTCCAGGCCCTGCTTCAACGGCTGGACGTCCAGCGACGTGGCGCACGCGCGCGCCGTGGCCAGCAGGGCCTCGCGGTAGCGCCGGTCCGCGCGGGCCTCCTTCGCCAGCTCGCGCCAGCCTTCCGCGCTCCGGGGGAGGTTGGAGAACACCGGCGAGCGCGCCAGCGTCTGCTCATCCATCGCCTGGCCCAGGTCGCGCTTGATCACCACCGCCCGCTGCGCGTCCATCAGGGACCACTCGCCACACGCGAAGTCGCCTTCCGCCCGGCCCTCCTCGAAGTGGACGCGGAAGTCCGCGTAGGTGTCCTCCGCGCGCGACCAGTAGCGCCCGTGCCGCCGTCCGTTGTCGAACTCGGCCTCCCAGAGCAGCTGGCCCTGCGCGTCCCAGAAGCGGGTGAGGCCGTGGCGCTCGCGCTCCGCGTTGAGCGTCACCTTGGCCCACTGGTTCAGGTCCTCGCGCAGCTCCGCGTCCTCGGGCAGGTGGGCCGGACGGGTGGGGTAGGGCTCGCCGGTGGACGGCACCACGCGCTGGCCGTCGCCGTTGAAGTGCTCCACCTGCCGCACGGTGCCGCGGTCGTAGTGCATCACCGTCTTGCGCACGCGCTCGCTCACGCCGCCTTCGTGCATGCGCTCGGTGGTGAAGCCGTCGGAGGCAATCCAGCTGCGAGGGCCGTGGAGCTGGCCCTGCTCGAAGGCGCCCTCCTGGGACACCGAGCCGTCCTCGTGGAAGCGCTTGAAGGGGCCGTGCGGCCTGCCCTGCTCCATGATGCATTCGTTGCAGAGGGTGCCGTCGGCGCGCCAGTACCGCCATGTGCCGTGCGGCCGGCCCTTTGCGTCCTTCGGGCCGAAGGACCACTCCTCGTCGCCGTCGTCCCAGGTGGCGCCCTCGGGGACGCCGGTGGGGAGCTGGCCCGCCTCGGTCCGCTCGCGGTTCGCCTTGCGGCGCTCCTCCTCCTCGACGTCCACGGCTCGCAGCGCGATCAGCAGCCGGTCCAGCGCCTCGGCGGGCAGCGCCTCGGAGACGCGGCGGACCTCCAGGCCGTCCTTGAACGCGACGAGGGTGGGATAGGCGTCGATGCCCAGCGGTCCGGCCACGGCCTCGTGCGCTTCCGCGTCGAGCCGGGCGAAGGTGATGTCCGGGAACCGCGCCGCGGCCTCGGTGAAGATGGGGGCGAACGCATGGCAGGGTTCACACCACGGCGCCCAGAAGTCCACGACGCACATGCCGGGCTTCTGGGTGACTGCTTCGAAATCCTCCGGGGTCAATTCGACCGGGACGCCTGCCAACGGGAACTCCTGCTCAAGGGGAGAGGCAGATAAGAGGGGCGCCGGGGGCCCGCGTCAACCGGCGCGTCACGGCGAGTCCGGCCCCCCTCCGGGCCGGACAGGGACGGCGGGTGCGTCCGCGAGCAGCAGGGGGCGGGACGTGGAACGATGGCCGGATGCGGCCCACCCTCGTGGTCATCAACGGTGAACAGTACTGGCAGCGCTACTTCCCGGAATACGAGGTCGTCTTCCGCAGGCTCCAGGAGTGTTCCTGGGTCCTGCGCGGTGGCGAACTCTGGTGCATCAACCGCGAGTCCGCGACACGGTTGGACGGCGTGCTCTGGCGGGTGGGCGCCATCCGCCCGGACCCCAGGCACCGCGCGACGCTGGAGCTCATCCGCCTGAGCGGCGTGCCCTGCTCCAACCCGGCGTCCGTGCTGGCGCGCTGTCACGACCGGCTGTCCATGCTGGCGGAGATGCGTGAGGCGGGGCTGCCGGTCATTCCGTTCGACGCCGCGCTCGGCGACGACATGCTGCGCCGGCTGGAGCGGCCCGTGCCGTTCGTCGTCAAGGTCGGCAATCACCACGCGGGGCTGGGCAAGGCGCTGGTGCGCGACGCGGGCGCGTGGCCGGAGATCGCGGACCTCCTCTTCGCCGCGGACGACTACGCGGTCGTCGAGCCCTTCATCGACTACGAGCGTGACGTCCGCTGCCTCGCGGTGGGCGAGCGCATGTGGGCGATGACGCGGGCGAGCGCGGGCTGGAAGGCCAACGTCGACACGCGCAAGTACCACGTCATCGACCCGCCGCCGGAGCTCGCGGAGCACACGCGCCGGGCCATGCGGCATCTGGGCGCGGACGTGCTGGGCCTGGACTTCCTCCAGGCGAAGGACGGCGCCTACACGCTGCTGGAATGCAACGACACGCCGGGCCTGTCCGGCTTCCCGGAGGCGCTGCGGGAGGACGTCGCGGAGTGCCTGCGTGTCCGGATGCGCCAGCGCTGAGTGGAGCGCAGCGACGCCGCGACGGTGTGCCGGAGCGGGCACCAGGTGGGCGCCCGGACGGAGGGAGCGGTGGGCCGGGAAGTCGTGCCTGCGCGGAAGCAAGGATGAAGCCACGGGCGGGGGCCGTGGTGGACCGCGAGTCAGTGTCTGTGCGAGTTCAAGGCGGAACCACGTGCAGAGGCTGCCCGTCGGGCGCGCTTGCCGGAGACCTGTCCGACTGTCCGACAGGTTCGCGCCCCATGTGGCCCGAGGCCATGAACCTGTCCGACTGTCCGACAGGTTCGCGCCGCATGCGGCCCGAAGCCACCAACCTGTCCGACAGTCGGACAGGTTTTCACCGCTCGGGGCCGGAGGGGGCGCCCTCCCGGTAGCCGGCGCGGACGGGTGCTCATGTGCCTATGTCAGACCCCTGATGCCGGGGCAGGGCATCACCCGGAGGGCAGCGTCGTCCGCACCCGCGACCGGCGCACCATCGCGAAGCTGCGTTACGAGGACTACGAGCGCACGCAGCGCGTGAAGCGCTGAAAAGCAAGAAGGCGGCGGTGTCTCCGTTCACCGCCGCCTCCATCCGAGCCACGCATCCAGTCGACCTGCGGCTCGGCGATATTCATGTGGCTTGTCGCGGATGAGGTCTGGCTGCACCCCGAAGTTGCCCGCGTTGTCCGTACCCATTGCGGCTGGCGTGCCAGCCTCCGGCCTGCCGGGCGCTCCCTGATTCCAGGGGTTTGTGTCCCACGCCGGGGGCGGCCCCTGATGACCGCCGTCCTGTCCCTGATGACGACTGTCACCAGGCAGGCAGCCTGGGTTGACGCGCCGCGGAAGGATGTTCGGAGCGGACGAGGGCCGGCGGTAGACTCGCGGATCAGGTCACGGCCCCCATGACGAAGAGAGACACCGGAAGGCGAAACACAGGCACCGGCAACTCGGACTCCGTGCGCGCGGGCACGGGCCGGGGCTCGGGATACGGAACGGGCCCCCGTCCGCGCCGCGCGGAGGACGTGCCGCCGGTTCCCCAGGTGGGCCGCTACCTGCTGCTGCGCAAGCTGGGGCAGGGCGGCATGGGCGTGGTGTACGCCGCCTATGACCCGGACCTGGACCGCAAGATCGCCCTGAAGCTGCTGCACCCGAACGCCAACCACGACAACGAGGAGGCGCGGTCCCGGCTCTTGCGTGAAGCGCAGGCCATGGCGCGCGTCTCCCATCCCAACGTCATCCCCGTCTTCGACGTGGGCATGTGGGGCGACCAGGTCTTCGTCGCCATGGAGCTGGTGGAGGGCGGCACGCTGGGCTCGTGGCTGAAGGAGGCGAAGCCGTCCTGGCGCGAGGTGCTGGAGCGCTACCTCCAGGCCGGCCGGGGCCTGCAGGCCGCGCACGCGGCGGGGCTGGTGCACCGCGACTTCAAGCCCGCCAACGTGCTGGTGAGCCACGCGGGCCGCGTCTACGTGACGGACTTCGGGCTGGCGCGGCAGGTGGGCGACGGACCGGAGGCCCCTGTCTCGCCGGAGGAGGCGCAGGTCCTGGAGTCCTCGGACCGGCGCATGCTGGACACCACGCTCACTGAAGCGGGCCTGCTGGTGGGCACGCCCAACTACATGTCCCCGGAGCAGTTCCGGGGCACGCAGCTGGACGCGCGCACGGACCAGTTCAGCTTCTGCGCGGCGCTCTACGGCGCGCTCTACGGCACGCGCCCCTTCGACCCGGGCAGCATCAAGGCCTACGCGTCCGCCAGCCGGAGCGCGGAGCTGGAGGCCACCGGCACGCAGTCGCTGGGCGGCACGCAGTCGCTGAACGCCGCGCCCGCGAAGGCCCCCGTCATCTCTCCGCCGCCCGCGCTCATCCGCGAGCCCCCGCGCGAAGCGAAGGTGCCCGGCTGGGTGCGGCAGGCGGTGCTGCGCGGGCTGGCGCTGGACGCGGACGCGCGCTTCGCGTCCATGCAGGCGCTGCTGGACGCGCTCTCCCAGGAGCAGCGCCACGGGCAGCGCAAGCGCTGGCTGGGCGCGGCGGGCGCGATGGCCACCTCGCTCGCGGTGGCGGGCGGCGTGGCGTGGCAGCAGTCCCAGGTGTGCGCGGACGCGGGCGCGCTGATGGACAGCGTGTGGACGCCGGACGCGAAGGCGAAGCTGGAGTCCGCCTTCCGCGCCACCGGGAAGCCCTTCGCGGAAGGCATGGCCGTGCGCGCCGTGCAGGTGCTGGGGCAGTACGCGGACGCGTGGAAGCACCAGCGCGTCCAGGCGTGCGAGGACGCGCGCGTGAGCGGCGTGAAGCCGGAGGAGCAACTGGACCGGCAGGTGGTGTGCCTGGAGCGCCGCCGCAAGGACCTGCGCGCCACGGTGGACCTGCTCGCGAGCGCGGACGCCGCCATGGTGGAGAAGTCCGTGGACATGGCGCACGCGCTGCCCGCGCTGCACGAGTGCGAGGACGTGGAGTCGCTGGCCGAACAGCAGCGCCGCCCCGCCGACCCCGCCCTGCGCGACGCCATTGAAGCGCTGGAGGACCAGCTGTCGGAGGTGCGCGCGCAGGTGGACGCGGGCCGCTACCCGGCGGCGCTCGCGGCGGTGAAGGCGCTGGAGGCCCCGGTGGAGAAGACGGGCTACCTGCCGCTGAAGGCGGAGATGCGCTTCCACCTGGGCTGGCTCCAGGAGCAGACGGGCCAGTCGCCGGAGGCGTCCCGCCTGCTGTCGCGCGCCGTGTTCGACGCGGAGGCGGGCAGGGCGGACCGGCTGAAGGTCGCCATCCTCAACAAGCTCCTCTACGTGGAGGACGGCCAGAAGCACTTCGACCCGGCGGCGAACTGGGGCGCGCTGGCGGAGGCCACCCTCCACCGCCTGGGCGGCGAGCCCGTGCTGCAGGCCGACGTGAAGGTGAACCAGGCCAACCTCGCCATGTCCCAGGGCCACATGGAGCAGGCCCGCGCGCGGCTGACGGAGGCGAGCGCCCTCTACGACAAGGCGCTGCCGCCCGAGCACCCCAAGCGCGCGCGGGCGCTCTTCCTCCTGGGCCGGCTGCTGCTGGGCACGGGCGACGCGAAGGGGGCGGTGCCGCTGTTGGAGGCGTCGCTCGCGAAGACCCTGGCCGCCGTGGGCCCGGTGCACCCGGACGTGGCCCGCCGGCACGGCCTGTTGTCCCTGGCCCTGCGAGACGCCGGCCAGCCCGAGCGCGCCCTGCCGCACGCCCAGGCGGTGGTGGACCTCTACAAGACCCTCCACGGCGAGAAGAGCGCCCAGGTGGCGGAGGCGCTGGACGAGCTGGGCATGTGCCAGCTGGGGATGAAGCGCTACGACGACGCGCTGAAGACCTACGAGCAGGCCGTGGCCCTCAAGCGCGAGCTGCTGCCCGAGGGCGACGAGGGCCTCCAGCCGTCCTACGACGGCGTGGGCCAGGCGCTGCTGGGCCTGGGCCGGGCACGCGACTCCGTGGCGCCGCTCCAGCTGGCGGTGTCCTTCGCGTCCGCGCCCCCGGATGCGCTGGCGGAGTCCGGCTTCGCGCTGGCGCGGGCGCTGTACCAGACGGGCCAGTCGCCAGAAGCCCGCGGGGAGGCCACCCGCGCCCGGGAGCGCTTCAGCGAGTCCGGGATGGACGCGCGCGTGGGCGAGGTGGACTCGTGGCTGGAGACCCTGCCCAAGGAGCCTCCGCGCCCGCCTGCCCGAAAGCCTTCCCGGGGCCGGCGCAGGTAGGACGACACGCGCGGCTGCTGGCGACCCCGGCGGGGCGTGCTACCGTCCCGCGCCGTGTCGCTGCCACCAGACGAGGACGAGGCGCTCCTGGACGCGACGGCCACCCTGAACCGGGGCCGTGCGGGACAGGTGCGGATGGTGCTCCGGGTGCTTTCCGGCGCGGAGGCCGGCAAGGCCCACCCGCTCAAGCAGGGGACGTACGTGGTGGGCAAGGCCCCCACGTGTGACATCGTCCTCTCCGACAAGGCCGTCTCCCGCCAGCACCTGAAGCTGGAGGTGCACGACGAGCACGTCGTCGCCACGGACCTGGGCTCGCACAACGGCTCGTTCGTGGAGGGGCTGCGCTTCACCGCCATGGAGCTGCGCCCCGGCAGCGTCATCACCCTGGGCGCCACCGAGTTGAAGCTGGTGCCGGAGGACACGCGCGAGCGCTCGCTGCCCCTGTCCTCACGCGACCGCTTCGGCGCGCTCGTGGGCCAGAGCCGCAAGATGCGCGAGGCCTTCACCGTGCTGGAGCGCCTGGCGCCCGGCGGCGCGGACGTGCTCATCCACGGCGAGACGGGCACCGGCAAGGACCTGTGCGCGGAGGCCATCCACCAGCAGAGCCCGCGCGCCAAGGGCCCCTTCGTCATCGTGGACCTGGCGGGCGTGCCCTCCACCCTCATCGAGTCCGAGCTCTTCGGCCACGTGAAGGGCTCCTTCACCGGCGCCCAGGCCGACCGCGCGGGCGCCTTCGAGCGCGCGCAGAACGGCACCGTCTTCCTGGACGAGATTGGCGAGCTGCCCCTGGAGCTGCAGCCGCGCCTCTTGCGCGTGCTGGAGCGCCGGCAGGTGAAGCGCGTGGGCGGCAATGACTACTTCACGGTGAACGTGCGCGTGGTGGCCGCCTCGCACGTGAACCTGGAGCAGGCCGTCCAGCAGGGGAAGTTCCGCCGCGACCTCTTCCACCGGCTCGCCGTGCTGCGCGTGACGTTGCCCGCGCTGCGCGAGCGCCCGGAGGACATCCCGTTCCTCATCGACCACATGCTCAAGCAGATGGGCCGGCCGCCGGGAGCGCTGTCGGACCAGACGCGCGCGCTGCTCATGCAGTACCCCTGGCCCGGCAACGTGCGCGAGCTGCGCAACGTGGTGGAGCAGGTGGTCAACCTGGGCGAGGAGGCCCTGCCGGACCTGGAGGCGCCCCCGGGCGCGGACGGCCGCAAGGGGCCGGACCTGGACCTGCCCTTCAAGGAAGCGAAAGAACACCTCATCGAAGTGTTCGAGCGCGACTACCTGAAGAACCTCATCGAGCGCTGCGAGGGCAACATCTCCCGGGCTTCCCGCGAGGCGGACATCGACCGTGTCTACCTTCGGAAACTCCTGCGCAAGCACGGGTTGGATCCGTCCGGGGACCCTTAACACGGGGCGGCATCCCAGGTAGGATGGAGTCCCCCATCCCCCTCCGGAGCCACGACCGTGAGCGTGAACATTTCTTCCAACGTCCTCCGCACCTTCCAGCAACTGGCGGAGGCGAAGCCGTCCGCCCCTCCGCAGCAGGCCGCTCAGCAGGCCGGGTTGCCGGAGGAGAAGGTCGTCTCGCAGGTGGAGGGCACGCCCACCACCGCCCAGACGGAGCAGGCCACGGACGCCTTCGCGGTGGTGCAGGCCCTCAACCAGGCGTGGGCGAGCCGCTTCCAGCCGGTCTCCGGCGCGTCGGCGAAGGACCTGGGCGTCAACGGGACGCTCGCGAACGCGCCCAAGGCCCCGGAGATTGGCGGCTGGGACGCCGCGGGGACGGCCCCCGACGTGGTCAAGCAGACCAACGCGAACGACTGCGGCGCCGCGGTGGCGGTGATGCTGGGCAAGGAGATTGGCACCAGCCAGGCCCAGCCCGCGTCGGACAAGGAGAAGATGTCCGCGCTGGAGTCGCGCTTCACGCAGGGCCAGGGCACGTCGCCGCATGAGCTGTCCAACATGCTGGCGAACCAGGGCGCGAAGGTGACGCAGACGTCGTCCAAGCTCGACACGAAGGCCCTGGATGACGCGCTCGCTCGCGGCGCCAAGGGCGCGGTGATGGTGGACTCCAGCCTGGTGGACCCCACGACGAAGCCGGGTGAGACGGGCCGCGCGCACTGGGTCTCCGTGGAGGGCAAGGACGACCAGGGCCGCTACCTCATCAAGGACCCCAGCACCGGCTCCAAGATTCCGGTGGACGCCCAGCGGCTCGCGGACTCCATGCAGATCAGCTGGGACCGGCACCAGGGCGGCGGGCAGATGATCGTCGAAAGCGCCCAGGGCATGTCGGAGGCCCAGGCCGCGCAGGAGGGCGGGCTGAAGGCCGTCGCGCTGGGCAACACGGATGGCGGCGGCTCGCGCGCCATGTCCAACTTCGGCCGCGAGTCTTCATAGGCCCTGAAGAGTGACGGCGGATGGACTGAAGTCCATCCGCCGCGGCCTTCAGACGGTGAGGTGCTGCACGGCCTGGAGCCGCAGCAGCTGGCGCGCCAGCTCCTGCACCTGCTCCACCTCCTCCAGGCCCATTGCCTTGCGCAGCGCGAGCCGCTTGTCCGTGGAGGCGCGCAGGAGCAGCGCGCGCAGCTGGGGATTGCTGAGCAGCGGGTTGAGCTGGCGCAGGTGGCCCACCAGCGCGCCCAGCTGGGGCAGCGTGAGGCCCGCCACCATCACCTGCGTCGCGGAGCCCTCGTCCGGGCTCTGGCTGGTGGCCAGCATCCACGGCGACAAGAGCAGGGAACGGGTGAAGTCCGTTTCGCAGGACAGGCCCAGCCGCGCGCACTCCTCCACCACGGGGCCGGAGTCGTGGCCCGCGATGATGGGCTGGATGCGGGCGGCCTCGTACTTCTGGAGGACGGCGTCGTAGAGCTTCCGGGCCTCCACTCCCTGCGGCGTGCGCGGGAACTCCGCGAAGGCCTGGGCAATCTCCGCGCGCAGCGTGCCCAGGAGCGTGGCGTCATCCGCCGTGCCGGGCTCGCCCAGGACCTGGGCCAGGTAGGCCCGGTCCTCGGGGACCGCGTTCGCGGACTTCCACCACTCGAAGGTGACGGTGCTCACGCTCAGGACCACCGGCAGGGTGACGACGCCCTGGCGGCCGGGGTTGGCGAGGAAGGCGCTCATCTTCCCCTCCACCTCCGTGAGGCCGCGGTAGAGGCGGTTGAGCACGGCGATGCGCAGCTTCGCGCGCCCCTCCAGCGCCTGCTTCGCGGCGTCGGACGACTGGCCGTCCGTGGCGGTGCGCTCCCGGGAGGACTCGGAAGCCGCGGGCCGGCGCTCGAGCCGCGGCGCCCCGGGCGCCTGCGGTGTCGTGGGCGGAGGCTGGGGGAGCGCCGGGGCCGTCTGGGGCGCCTGCGCCGCGAGGGCCGGGGGCTGCTCCAGGGTGCCCAGGCTGGCGGCGCCCTGTGACGTGCCAGGGGCCATTCCGGCCTGCTGCTGGGCACCCCTGGCACCCCCACCGCCGGCTTCGTTGCGCTCCGTCTCGCCGGAGCGGCCGAAGTCCATGCCGTCCTGGGGGCCGGCCTGCTCCAGGCCCCCCTTGGCGGAGGCGCCCTTCGCGGAGCCTCCCTTGACGGCGACGCCTCCCTTGCCAGCGCCGCCCTTCGCGGAGGCCTTGCCGGATGACTTGCCTTCACCGGACTGCGCCTTCTCCTCCTTCTCCTGCGCGGGGCTCTGCAGGGGCAGGCCCGGGCGGGGAAGGCCAGATGGAAGGCGGACGCTCATGGACGGGGGCCTCGCTAGGGGGGAATCAGGCCAGGTTCTTCAGGTGGACGACGAGGTTGCTGTCCTTGCTGCCCAGCGTGCTCGCGTCATCCGTGGGGATGACGTAGCCCTGATCCGCGCCGACGTGCTTGCGGAAGAAGTCTACCACCTCCGGATCCTGCACGTTGGACGTGGTGCTCTTCTTGATGCCGTACGCGGAGCCGTCCGCTCCCTTGGCCTTCACGGAGTCAGGCGCGTTGGCGAGCAGGTTGTCCATCGTGCCCGACAGTCGGCCGCCGCCGTCCGGCTGGATGGTCATCGCGGTGTTGTGCCCCTCGATGTAGCTGACGTCGTAGTACGTGTTCCCGAACCCGCCGTCGAACTTCACTTCACCGAGCGTCGCGTTCTTGCCGTCGCCGCTGTCGCTGCGGAAGTTGCCGGACCAGTTGTCCGGGAACTGCACCGTGCGGCTCTCACCGGGCTTCAGCGTGACGGAGTCGACGGCCTTCTCGCCCGCGTTGGGGGTGAAGTTCACCGTCATCGGCTTGTCGCCGTCGTTGTTGAGGGTGATGGTGTTCTTGCCCTTCACCGCGCCCGAGTCGCCCACGGACTGGGGACCGGCGACGGCCGCGTTCTTCTGGGGAGCCGCCGGAGCCGGGGTGCCCTGCGCGGGGGCAGGAGC
The DNA here is from genome assembly GCF_003611685.1 of Corallococcus sp. CA049B. Classification (NCBI taxonomy): domain Bacteria; kingdom Pseudomonadati; phylum Myxococcota; class Myxococcia; order Myxococcales; family Myxococcaceae; genus Corallococcus; species Corallococcus sp. CA049B. The sequence continues at coordinate 12,456 of NZ_RAWC01000043.1, forward strand.
CGCGGCCTGGGCCATGGCAGGCGCAGCGCCCTGGGCAGTGGCAGGCGCAGTGGCCTGAGCAGTGGCAGGAGCCGCGGCCGGACCCGCGGCCTGGGCGGCCGGACCCGCGGCCTGCTGCGCACCGGCGCCGTTCATTCCACCGAGCAGGTCCACCAGCTGATTCACCATCTGGACCATCTGGGCCAGCTGCTCCATGGGATTGCCGCCCTGGAGCGTGCCCTTCCTGCCCACGCCCGCCGGCGCGTCGAAGCCATCCGCCTGGAACATTCCCTGGCGCGAACCCGCGCCGCACCTCGTCTTCGCCGCGTCCGCCGTGGGGCCCGACACCGGGCTGGAGAGCTCCGTGGCGGACGTGCGGGGCGAGAAGGAGGAGCTGGCAACGGACGACTTCGACAGGGGGGAGAGCGCCATGGCGGGGTTCCTCGGAGATGGGATGGGGCGGCGGGAAGAAGCCGTCCGGTTCAGCGATGCAGGGGGCTAGAGCAGGCCGCGTGCCAGCCCTCCCTGCGGCCCAAGTCCCTGAAATGACTGGTGGGTGGAGTGGCAGAAGGCCGCCGGGCTGATGACTGCCGTCAGGCCCCTGGTGTCTGCCGTCATCAGTCCCCCCGGGCCCCTGCGCGCTTGGGACCGGGACGCATGTCTCACCGCGCCATGTGAAGACAGCCATCCATTGATGTCTGGCGTCATCGATTGAGCGCCCACCGGGACCTCATGGGTAGGGCTTCACCCAAGGGTGTTTCAAGAGACGTCTGTCCAGACAGACCCACGCATTGGGTTTGTTTTTTTGGAAGGTGGAAAATTCGCATGTCTGAGATTGGGTGTTACCAAACCGACACCTCGACGCTGGGTGTGGCCGGGGTCGCGCTTCCCGCGCGCGCCGCCGCATTCCCTCGCGGGTCTCCCTCCTTCGCTCCCCATTCCTATGTCCGTTCAAATGCCTTTCCGGGCGCCGCCCCCTTCGTGGGGACGGTTCCTGGTCGTCGTGTCCGCATTGCTCACCCTGGCCGGTTGTCAGAAGGCCGCCGCTCCCGCCGAGCCCCAGACGGAGGACGTGGGCGCCGCGCGCTTCGTCGTCGCCGTGCACCAGGCGGTGACCGCCTCCGACGTGCAGCGGGTGGACCTCACGGTGGATGGCCCGGGCCAGCCGGAGCTCACCGTGCAGCTCGCGCCGGACAACTCGGTGTGGACTGGCCTGTTGAGCCAGCTGCCCGCGGGCACCGGGCGCCGCTTCCGGGCCTTCGCGTATGACGCGAACGCGCGGCTCATCTACCGGGGGGAGGCGTTGGACGTCACCATCACCGCCAACCAGACGGTCCAGGTGAACATCCTGCTCCAGCAGGTGGACCCGTCCCCCGAGTTCGAGAACGCCGGTCCCATCATCACCTCGCTGGTGGTGTCGCGCTCCTCGGTGGAGGTGGGTGGCTTCGTGGACGTGCGGGCCACGGCCTACGACCCCAACAGCGGCGACGTGCTCACGTACGCGTGGACGGCGACGGCGGGCACCTTCGGCACGCCCGCGGCGCTGGCCTCGCGCTGGACGGCCCCCATGACGGAGGGCGTGCGGACGCTGACGCTGACGGTGGCGGATCAGCTGGGCGCGTCCACCGCGGTGAGCTTCCCCATCCTCGTGGAGGGCACGGGCGTGGGCGAGGCGGAGGTCTTCGTGCGCTTCAACTCCTGGCCGCAGGTGGTGTCGCTCACCGGCTTCCCCACGCAGGTGGTCCCCGGCCAGTCCATTGGCGTGAGCGCGCAGGGCCAGGACAACGACGACGTCGCGGCGAACCTGCACTACGCCTGGACCGCGAGCTGCGCGGGCACCTGGACGGACGAGGGCACCGCGAACGCGCGCTTCACCCCCTCGGAGCTGCCCACTCAGAGCACCTGTGACAACTGCCAGCTCACCGTGCGCGTGACGGACGGCCGGGGCGGCGAGGGCCTGGGCCACCTGGGCGTGTGCGTGGGCGCGCCGGTGTCCGCCAACGTGGCGCCGCGCATCACCAGCGCCTTCCAGACGGCCCGCACCGTGGACCCGGGCAGCACCGTGCGCTTCAACGTCCGCGCCATGGATCCGGAGGGCACCGCCCTGGTCTTCGCCTGGGAGGCGCCGGCCGGCACCCTGGGGACGCCCGCCCCCATCTCCGAGGGCAGCGAGGTGACGTGGACGGCCCCCGCGTGCGTGGACGCGCAGGCGACGCCGGTGGTGCGCGCGCGGGTGACGGACGCGGAAGGGCTGGAAGCCGTGCAGACCTTCTCCCTCACCTGGACGGGCCCCGCGTGCGCCACGGCGCTGGGCTTCCTCATGCAGCCCTCGGACGTGCTGGCGACGAACGTCATCACCCCCGCGGTGCGCGTGGTGCTGCTGGACAGCCTGGGCCGCACGTCGCTGGCTCCCTCGGGCCCGGTGCGGCTGGCGTTGGGCGCGAACCCCGGCGCGGGCACGCTGTCCGGCACGGTGGAGGCGGCGCCTTCGGCGGGCATCGCGACGTTCGCGGACCTGAGCATCGACGCGTCGGGCGTGGGCTACACGCTGGTGGCGTCCGTGGCGGGGATTCCGTCCCTGGCGAGCCAGGCCTTCACCATCCAGCCGCTGGCCGTGCGCGGCGCGTCGGTGGACCGCTTCCTGACGACGGGCAACGCGCAGTTGAGCCGGAACACGGACCTGGGCGCCACGGTGGTGCAGGCGCTGGTGGAGCAGGGCAACGGCACGTTCACGACCTTCGACGGCGCGGGCGCGGCGGATGGGACGTTCTCCATCCAGGGCGTGCCCTCGGGCGCGTACTACCTGCGGCTGGGCAGGGACTACGTCGTGACGAACTCGCGCGCGCCGGACATGGGGCGTGACGGGCAGGGCCGCCCGGACGCGGTCCCGGCGAGCTCGAACACGTATCTGGCCGTGGACCTCCAGGGCCTGGCGCCCTGGCAGGTGGGGGACGACATCGAAATCTTCTCCGCGGGCACGGGGCTGTGGGCGCAGGGCGTGCCGGAGTACGCGCTGACGGGCGCCGCGCTGAGCGCGGGCAGCCAGCGCTGGACCCAGACGCTGGAGTACGCGGACATGCGCAACGCGAGCCCCGTGGAGGCCGCCGCGGGCGACACCGTGACGTTCCACCAGCTCTCCCTGAAGTCGGAGGCGACGAGCGGCGCGCCCGTGGCCTACACGGCGGCGACGCGGGCCTTCTCCGCGCCGCTGGCGGTGGCCCAGGGCGGCACGGCGAGCTTCACGGGCACGCTGGCGGCGCTCGCGCAGGACCAGGTGCTGAACGTGGACCTGCGCACGCAGGCCTTCGAGGCGCTGCGCACCCAGGTGCACCCCGGTGCCACTCCGGTGGACCACGTGCTGTTCGTCGCGGCGTTCCCGGACGGCACGCGGGGCAGCTACACGTCCGCGCCGGACCTGCTGACCTACTTCCCGGCCAAGGGCGCCGCGGACCGCGCTTTCTCCTTCAGCTACGGCAACCCCTTCCCGGGCTTCACGCAGGCGGGCCTGGCGGAGACGTCCTTCACGGTGTCGCTGCTGGCGCCGGGCGCGACCCAGGCGCTCACCGTGCGGCCCTCGGTGGGCCAGGCGGACGCGCTGCCGTCGTTCCACGCCTCCGCGCTGGCGCCCCGGCTGGGCCCCGCGCGCTCGCCGACGCTGGCGGGCCAGGACGCCTTCGGGAACGTGACGGGCGTGGGCCTGACGCCGCGCCTCGCCTGGACGGCGCCCTCGGTGGGCACCGCCACGCACTACCGCGTCCGCGTCTATGAGGTGTTCGTGAACGCGCAGGGCCGCACGGCGCAGGCCGCGGGTGGTCCGGTGGCGCAGCTGTACACTGCGGCCACGTCGCTGCGCTTCCCGCCCGGAGTGCTGGCCGCGGGCAAGCAGTACTACGCCATCCTGGAGGCGGCCTCGTCCGGCAACGCCGACTTCCAGGGCCACCCCTTCCGGTCCTCCTGGCCGGAGGCGCACGCAATGCTCGTGACGGGCATCTTCGCGCCGTAGGCGTCGCGGCGTCCTGAAACGCCGCTTCCGCCCCGAGCCTCCAGGTCCGCGTCGGGCCCTGGGGGCTTCGGGCGTTTCCGCAGTCACCCCCGTCGTCGTCGGAAGCTCCCCATGTCCCTACCGCGTTCGGTGCGTGCCCTGATGGGCACCGCCGTGTTGTGTGTCCTTTCCCTGTTGTCGGTGAGTTGTGCCACGGAAGACTTAGATGACGCCTGCGACGCGGGCTGTGTCGCGGGCGAGGCGTGCCAGGACGGAGGCTGTATCGATGAAGCCTGTGTCGGGTTGGTGTGTCCCGACGGACAGGTATGCGCCGGGGGCGACTGCGTCCAGCCCGCGGTCATCATCCCCACGCCGGTGGAGGCGCAGTGGGGAACGAAGAAGGAGAACGGCGAGGCCTGCGCCTCCAACCGGGACTGCAACAGTGGCACCTGCGCGGATGGCGTCTGCTGTGACTCCGCCTGTAACGGCGCGTGCGACGCGTGCAACCTGCCAGGCAACGAGGGCATCTGCACCGTCGCCCCGCGCGGCACGGCGTGTGACGACGGGGACGCGTGCACCCTCGAGGACGTCTGCGACGGTGAGAGCGCGACCGCCTGCGGGGGCACGCTCAAGGCCTGCAATGCCCCGCCGAACCAGTGCCACGAGACGGTGGGCGCCTGCTCCGAGGGAACCTGCACGTACACGACGAAGCCCGCGGGCACCGCGTGCGACGACGGCAACGCCTGCACCCACGGGGAGACGTGCGGCACCGACGCGAGCTGTGGCAACGGCACGCTGAAGGTCTGCGAGTCGCCTGGCGGCGCGTGCCTGGAGAACGCGGGGGCCTGCCAGCCGGAGACGGGCGCGTGCACGTACACGCCCCGGTCGCAGGGCACGGCGTGCCGCGCGGCGGTGGGCCCGTGTGACGTGGCGGAGGTCTGCACGGGGGCCGGAGGCGAGTGCCCGCCGGACCTGAAGCAGCCGGCGGGAACGGCGTGCGTGGATGACGGCAACCCCTGCACCACGGATGTCTGTGATGCTTCGGGCTCGTGCCTGCACCCGGTGCTGGGCGTGGGCACGGTCTGCGGCGCGGGCAGCGTGTGCAACGCCTCCGCGCAGTGCATCTCCAGTTGCTTCATCGACGGGGCGCTGGTGGCGGCGGGGACGACGAACCCGGCGGGTGCGTGCCAGGTGTGCGACCCGTCCCGCTCCACGTCGGCCTGGAGCTTCAAGTCCGCGGCCACGCAGTGCCGGGGCGCGGCGGATGCCTGTGACGCGGTGGAGTCCTGCACGGGCAGCAGCGCGCAGTGCCCCGCGGACGGCGACGTCGCGGCGGGCACCAGCTGCGGCGCGGGCAGCATCTGCGACGCGTCCGGCCAGTGCTCCGCGAACTGCTTCATCGACGGTGCGCTCTACGCCTCCGGGGCCACGAACCCGGCCGGCGCGTGCCAGGTGTGCAACCCGACGCTGTCCACGACGGGCTGGAGCTTCAAGCCCGCGACCACGCAGTGCCGCTCGGCCTCCGGTGTCTGCGACGCGGCCGAGTCCTGCACGGGCAGCAGCGCGCAGTGCCCGGGCGACGCGGCGGTGGGCAACGGCACGTCGTGCGGCGGCGGCTCCGAGAGCGCCTGGGGCCCGTGCGAGGGCTTCTCCGGGACGTGTGGTGAGACGGGCACGCAGTCGCGCACGGTCACGGTGCAGGCCTGCTTCAACGGCGGCTGCCAGGCGTCCACCACCACGGAGACCCGCGCCTGCACGCGCAGCACGCAGGGCAACGCCTGTGGCTCCTCCAGCACGGGCAGCTGGGGCACGTGCAGCTACTCCGGCACCTGTGGCGAGAGCGGCAGCCGCTCGCGCACGGTGACGGAGGGCTTCTGCTCCGCGGGCGCCTGCCAGCCGTCGAGCCGGACGGAGACGGAGGCCTGCACCCGCGACACCGACGGCATCACCTGCGGCAGCACGACGACGGGCAGCTGGGGCACGTGCAGCTACTCCGGCACCTGCGGAGAGGACGGCGTCCAGTCGCGCACCATCACGGAGCGAGTGTGCTCCGCCGGCACGTGCCAGTCCTTCAGCGACACGGAGACGGCGGACTGCTACCGCAACACCGAGGGCAAGTCGTGCGGCACCACCACCACGGGAAGCTGGGGCCCGTGCGGTGGCTACGCGGATTCCTGCGACGAATCCGGCACGCAGCAGCGCAGCGTGACGACGCGGACGTGCTCGTCGGGCTCGTGCGGCAGCACCCCGTCCACGGAGACGACGACCTGCAGCCGCAGCACGTCGGGCAATGCCTGTGGCACGCAGGTCGGAGCCTGGGGCCCGTGCGGCGGCTTCAGCGGCACGTGCGGCCGGTCGGGCACCCGGTCCCGGACGGTGACGAACCTGGTCTGCGGTGGTGGCTCCTGTGGCGGTGGCACGAGCTATGAGGAATCCCAGGCATGTGAACGTGACACCACGGGCGCCTCCTGCAACGACGACAACGCCTGCACCACGGGGGACACGTGCGACAGCGGAGGTGGCTGCTCCGGCACCCAGATGTCCTGCCCTGGTGGCGGCACGTGCTCGAACGGGACGTGTCCTCCCACCTGCAGTGGTTACGGACAGGCCATGTGCAATGGCGTCTGCACCAACCTGATCAACAACAACAACAACTGCGGAGGTTGTGGAATCAGGTGTGCGGTCAACGCGGGCGAAATCTGCCAGGGAATGGATTGCGTCTGCGTTGGCCTGCGGTCGGAAAAGAATGGGGAACCGGGGGCGCTTCCTCGCTGCGCGCCCGACAACCCGCTCTAGTGCCCTGACCGCGTGAAAAACACTTCTCGCGCGGGACGCATGCGCCCCGCGCGAGAAGTCTTCACGGCTTCAGCACGTCCAGGTCAGACCCTTCGGACCGTGCTCGAATGGATGAGCCGCAGTATCAGCAGCAGCACCACCGCTCCAATGAACGCCACGAAGATGGTGCCCGCGATGCCACCGAACGGGGCTCCCGTGCCGAGCGCCCGGAGGATGAAACCTCCCAGGAACGCGCCCACCACGCCCACGACGATGTCGCCAATCAGGCCGTAGCCACCGCCCACCACCGCGGACGCGAGCCATCCGGCGATGAGGCCGATCACCGCCCACAACAGGATTGTCTCCAGCGCCATGTCTCCTCCTCCCATCGAGGTGATGGACGGAACATGGGCATGATTCCCGGCCATGCCCGCCCCTCCCGCAAGGGCGACGGCAGGGCGGGCAGGCAGCCGCGTCTTCAGAGGAGAGCGGGGCAAAATGCCCCACGGAAACCCGGGGCAAAATGCCCCAATTTGAACCTCTGTTCGCGCTCTGCTGGCATTGAGTGAACACCTGTCGCTGAAGGCGGCGAGGAGTCACTTCCATGAAGCGCATCTTCGAGTCCGTCGGGTCGCCGTTGCAGTTCGACCGTGAGTCCTTCCGGTGCCGTCACACGCTCCTGGGACATCCCGCGTTGGAGCTGGAGAACCTGGCGGGCGTGGTGCAGCGGCTGCCTTCCGAGAACGTGTTCTTCAGCTCCGGTCTGGTGCCCAAGGACGCGGACTTCGACCGCGCGCACCTGGACTACCGCACCGGCCTGTCGCTGAAGGACACCGTGGAGAACATGATGACGAGCAACTCGTACATCATGCTGCGCGCGCCGGAGCAGGACCCCAGCTTCCACGATCTGTACCGCGCGCTCCTGTCGGAGGTGGAGGACCTGATGCGCCAGCAGGGCGTGGGCACCCACGCCGTGGATCCGATGCTCTACCTCTTCATCGCGTCCCCTGGCAGCGTCACGCCCTTCCACCTGGACCGCTACTCCACGCTGCTGATGCAGTTCCGGGGCAGCAAGGCGGTGCACGTCTCGAAGGCGTGGGACGAACAGGTGGTCCCCGCGCCGGACCTGGAGGCCTTCGTCGCGCGCTCCGGCTCCAAGGTGAATTACCGCGAGGCCTTCGACGCGACGGCGGAGCGCTACGCCTTCGGGCCCGGGGACGCGCTGCACATCCCCTTCGTGGCGCCGCACTACGTGAAGAACGGCGCGGACGATGTCTCCGTGTCGCTGTCCATCATCTTCAACACCCGCGAGACGGCCCGGCACCTGCGCGCGCTGCGCGCCAACCATGCGCTGCGCAAGCACCTGGGGCCGTTGGGGCACCGGCCCACGCCGGTGAACCGCTTCCTGCCGCTGGACCACGTGAAGAGCGGCATGGAGCGCGTGGTGCGCCGGGCGCGCGGCCTGCTGCACGCCTGAGGACGGCGCGCTCGCGGGCAGGGGATCCGCGGACCCGGTGGAGCCCCCCGCGAGGCACGGCCCTCACCCGCCAGGCATCCGCCCCGCGGTCTGCCAGGAAAACACCTCCACGACTGTGCGCATGAGCCCATGGCACATGCGCGAGAAGTTCGCCCGATGCTCGGAATCCCGGGGGATTGACGGCGGCACCCTTAAAGGTGCATTCAGGATGCATCTTTTTGGGGCGTGGGCCCGGAAAGCGAGCGGAGTCATGACGAGCGTGTACGAGAAGATTGGCGGAGAGCCGGCGATGGCGGCGGCGGTGGACGTCTTCTACCGGAAGGTGCTGGCCGACGAGCGCATCAGCCACTTCTTCGAGGACGTGGACATGGAGCGCCAGGCCGCGAAGCAGAAGGCGTTCCTGACGATGGTGACCGGCGGGCCCTCGAACTACTCGGGCAAGGACATGCGCGCGGGGCACAAGCACCTGGTGGAGCGCGGGCTGAACGCGATGCACTTCGACGCGGTGGTGGGGCACCTGAAGGAGACGCTGGAGGAACTGGGCGTGCCCGCGGAGCTGGTGGGCCAGGTGATGACCGTCGCCGAAGGGGCGCGCGCGGACGTGTTGAACCGCTGAAGCAGCCGTCAGGAGGCACGCCATGGCGAAGGTACGGCATGAATCCGAGTGGTATCCGCTGGAGCCCGGAGAGACGGTGCTGGACGGACTGCTGCGCCAGGGCGTGCGCGTGCCGCATGCGTGCCGGGCGGGGGCCTGCCAGTCCTGCCTGATGCGGGCGACCTCGGGCACGGTGCCCGAGGCGGCGCAGGTGGGGCTCAAGGACACGCTGCGGGCGCGAGGCTACTTCCTCGCGTGCACGTGCCGGCCCCAGGAGGGCACGGCGCTGGAGGTGGCGGGGGCGTCGGAGCTGCGCGTCCCCGCGCGGGTGGTGGACCTGGGGTCGCTCAGCGCGGACGTGTTCGCGGTGCGGCTGGAGGTGGAGTCGCCGCTCGACTATCGCGCGGGGCAGTACGTCACGGTGGTGCGCGCGGACGGGCTCGCGCGCAGCTACTCGCTGGCGAGCCTGCCTCGCGAGGGCCGGCTGGAATTGCACGTGCGGCTCGTGCCCGGGGGCGCCATGAGCGGTTGGTTCGCCCGCGAAGTCAGCCCCGGTGACCGGGTGCACGTGCAGGGGCCGGCCGGGGATTGCTTCTACGTGCCCGGGCAGCCGGAGGCGCCGCTGCTCCTGGCGGGGACGGGCACGGGGCTCGCGCCGCTGTATGGAATCCTGCGGGATGCGCTGGAGGCGGGCCACACCGGCCCCATCCACCTGTTCCACGGGGCGAAGGATCCGGGCGGGCTGTACCTCGTGGATGCGCTGAGGGCCCTGGCGGCGAGCCATCCGAACCTCCACTACCGGCCCGTCGTGCTGGCGGGGGGCGGTGGGGCGGTGGAGGAGGGCACCCTGGAGGCGAAGGTCCTCACCTGCCTCCCGAAGCGCCCGTTGGGCTGGCGAGCGTTCCTCTGCGGCAACCCCGAAGCGGTGCTATCCCTGCGCAAGAAGCTCTTTCTCGCGGGGTTCTCGCTGAAGGACATCCACGCGGATGCCTTCCTTCCGAGCGTTCCGCGAGCGGGGCCCGTCGCCGGAGCCGCCTGACTTGCACCTGACCCTTCACGCCGACTACTCGCTGCGCGTCCTCATGTACCTGGCGGCACGTCCCGGGCGGCCGTCGTCCACGCAGGAGATGGCGGACGCCTACGGCATCTCCAAGCACCACCTGGTGCGCGTGGTGCAGACGCTGGCGCAGGAAGGGCACGTGGAGGTGAAGCCGGGGCGGGCCGGCGGCGTGCTGCTGGCGAAGGCCCCGGGAGACATCCGGCTGGGCAAGGTGGTGCGCGCGGCCGAGCCGGGCTTCCACCTGGTGGAGTGCTTCGACAAGGAGCGCAACACGTGCCCCATCGCGCCCGCGTGCGGCCTCAAGGGCGTGCTGGCGGAGGCGCGTGACGCGTTCTTCGCCACGTTGGACAAGTACTCGTTGGAGGACCTGCTGCGGCGCTCCAAGCCCGGCCTGTCCGACCTGCTGCTGACCCCGGCCGCGCCGCAGGGGTAGGCGCGCCGGGAAGGAAGCGGTGACGTCCGGACTGGACGCAGCCCCCCCGGAGCGCGAATGTCCCAGTGGGTCCAGACCCTCCTGAACATCACCGCGCGAGGTACTCCGCAGCCGCGCCTCCAGCTCCACGATGCGAGCCTCCTGCTGCGCAATGCGAGACTCCTGCTGCTCGATTCGCGCGAGCGCCGCGCTCAGCAGTCGCTCCAACTCTGCGATACGCGCATCTCCTGGGGTCGGGAGTGGCCACGCCCTAGTATTTCCAAGCCGCCCCCGGCCCACGTCGAGCGTGGTGAGGCCCACCATTCGCTGCCTCACTGCCCCCTCAGGCGAGCACCACCCCGTGAACGCTTGCCAAGCTGCTTGGCCTGCTGTTCGACATGCTCTGACCCCCGCTCTGTACTCAGCCTGAGAGGAACGCCTCCCAGTCGTCTGCCTGAACCGTGACGCCCGACCCCTTCCGCCAGGCGGTGACCTCCGCCTCCCACGCCGCGGCCCCTCCTCGCAGGGGGAAGGCGCGCGTGACCGCGAGCCGGTAGAACGGTTCGTGGTCGCGCAGGAGGCCGCGATTGACCGCGTCGACTTCACCGGGGCCGTGACCGGAGCCCCCGGCCATCCATTCCGGGCCCCTCACTGATGCGTCTCCAACCTGTCCGACAGTCGGACAGGCTTCCGCGACTCGGCCGGAGCGGAGAACGTCCAAGGGAGCCCGCCAGCACGGGGGTGCGCGCCGCGACCTCCAAACCTGTCCGACAGTCGGACAGGTTCGTGGCGTGCGGCTGCCGGGGGAGCCCTCCCTGCGTTCTCACCTTCTCAACCATGGGCACGGACGTCGTGTTCGGGAGGTTGGCGCGGTTCTCGCCCGACACGGCAAGTCACGGCGGGCCCCTGTCGCGGACCCGCCGTGATGGAGTCATTGCCTCAGCGCCAGGTGTCGTTCACGGTCGAGGTTCCCGTGGCCGGCGTCGTCAGGGTGCGGTTGGCGCCGCCCTCCCAGGTGACGTTGTTGGCGGCGTCCTTCTTGATGAACTTGTACTCAACCGCCGTGGAGCCCGGCAGCGCGACGGCCGCGCTCCACGTGGGGTAGTTGGCCGCGGACAGCAGGATGGCATTGGCCGGAGCCCAGCTCCCCAGCGCTGCGACGTTGCCCACCACGTACACGCTCTGTCCCATCACGGTGCTCGCCGTGACGTTGAACGTCACCGTGGCCCCGCTGGTGGACGTGGTGACGGAGAGCGCGGAGGACTGCGCGGACGCGTTGCCCGCCGTGTCCCGCGCCCGCACGGTGTAGCTGTACGCCGTGCCCGCCGTCAGCCCCGTGTCCGTGTAGCTGGCCGTCGTGGGCGAGCCCACCAGTGACCCATTGCGATACACGTCATAGCCCGCGATGCCGCTCGCGTCGGTGGACGCCGTCCACGTCAGCGACACGGTGGTCGCCGTCTTCGCCGGAGCCGTCAGCCCCGAAGGCACCGACGGCGCGGTGGTGTCCTGGGACGGCGCACCCGCGGAGATGCTCCCCGCGTTGAACGTCGAGGTGCCCGCGGGGAAGAAGTAGTTGAGCCCCCCGTTGTTGTCCCACGTGCCGCTGCCGTTGTTGAAGACGGCCTCCAGCTGCGTGGCCGAGCCCAGGCTCACCGTGTACTTCGCGTACCCCGAGACCTCCGCCGTCGCCATGGCCACGCCCGGAGACGTCGTCCACGTGCCGCCCGCCGGACGGTAGTGGATGTAGGGCGTTGCGTAGCCCTTCTTGTAATAGACGGTCGCCGTGTTGCCGGCGCTGGTGGTGACGGAGAGCGCGGTGCTCGCCGCGGACGTGTTGCCCGCCGCGTCGCGTGCCCGCACCGTGTAGCCATAGGCCGTGTTGGAGGACAGCCCGCTGTCCGTGTAGCTCGTGGACGTGGGCGAGCCCACCTGCGTGCCATTGCGGAACACCAGGTAGCCCGTCACGCCGACGTTGTCCGTGGACGCGGTCCAGCTCAGTGACACCGTCGTCGCGGACTTCGACGGAGCCGTCAGTCCCGTGGGCACCGACGGCGCCGTGGTGTCGCTCACCGGCGCGCCCGCCGTGATGACGCCCGCGTTGAACGTGGAGGTGCCCGTGGGGAACAGGTAGTTGCCGCCGTTGTTGTTGTCCCACGTCCCGCTGCCGTTGTTGAAGACAGCCTCCAGTTGCTGCACGGAGCCCAGGTTCACCGTGTACTTTGCGTACCCCGTCACCTCCGCGTCCGGCATCAGCACGCCCGGCGCCGTCGTCCACGTGCCACCCGCGGGGCGGTAGTGGATGTACGGCGTAGCGAAGCCCTTCTTGTAATAGACCGTCGTCGTGTACCCCAAGCCGGTGGTGACGGAGAGCGCAGCGCTGGCCACGGAGGTATTCCCCGCCGCGTCACGAGCCTTCACGGTGTAGCTGTAAGTCGTGCTCGAGGACAGCCCCGTGTCCGTGAACGTCGTCGCCGTGGGCGCGGCCACCTGTGTGCCATTGCGGAACACGAGGTAGTCACTCACGCCGTAGTTGTCCGTGGCGGCGGTCCAGCTCAGCACCACCGAGGAGCTGGTGACACCCGACGCGGAGAGCCCCGAGGGCGCTGACGGCGCCGTGGTGTCCGGGGGCAGGGTGGTGACGGAGAGCGCGCTGCTCGCCGCGGAGGTGTTGCCCGCCGCGTCCCGCGCCCGCACGGTGTAGCTGTACGCCGTGCCCGCCGTCAGCCCCGTGTCCGTGTAGCTCGTCGTGGAAGGCGAGCCCACCTGCGTGCCATTGCGGAACACCTGGTAGCCCGTCACGCCCACGTTGTCCGTGGAGGCCGTCCACGTCAGCGTCACGGAGCGGTCCGTGCGCGTCGCCGCGAGCCCCGTGGGCACGGACGGCGCCGTGGTGTCCACGCGGAGGAACGGATAGGTGCCCGTCACCGAGCCGTTGATGTCCTCGATGTACTTGCCGCCCTCCAGCCGGTACTTCCCCGCGCCCACGTAGACGGATTGGATCTCGCTGCGCGTGACGTTGCCGCGCGAGTCGGTGGCCTCGATGTAGTAGTCGAGCAGCTGGTCGCGGTAGGCCCCGAGGTACACGTAGTAGAGGTCGCCAATCTCCTGCGCGGCCACCTTCTGCATCACCGGCAGGTGCGCCGGCTGCCACGCGACGCCGTTCATCACCGGCCGCAGCTCGCGGCGCTGGAGCGGGTAATCCACCCAGGCGCCCACGCGCGACGGCGTGATGCCAGGCACGCCCGCGGCCTTCAGCGCCACCGGGTCGTAGACGCGAGGCGTGTTGTCCAACGGATCGATGCTCTTCGCCGTGTGCACGCGCACGCGCGCCTTGATGCTGGTGATGCCGCTCACGTCGAACGCATAGGTGTACAGCGCGAAGTTGTTGTCGAAGTGGTGCAGCGTCCACCCTTCGGACTTGTCCGTGTTGGCGCTGCCCGGGTTGTACGGCCAGCGCTGCGGCCACCAGACGGACGGGCCCGTGCGGTCCTGTGCCAGCCGGTCCTGCACGTACGGCTTGGAGAAGTAGAGCGACTGGTTGAAGGACAGCGTGGGCTTCACGTTGTCGTCCACGTTCTCGTCGTAGTAGCCGAAGCCGGAGTCCATGGCCGGCAGGAGGAAGTACCAGGCCAGCTCCGCGGGGTTCGCGCCGCCCGCCCAGTCATTCGCCGCGTCGCCCTTCACCGGGAAGGACAGCATCCACGGGTTGAGCTGGTTGCCCGCGTGAGTCACCTGCGAGTCCAGCGCCGTGGTGGGCTTCCAGTGGTTGGGGTGCGCGTCCAGCCAGACCTGCTCGGCCGTCTTCGCGTAGTTCATCGCGGCCTGGAGCAGCGCGAAGTTGCGCTCCAGGTAGTGCCAGCCGTGCTCCAGCGACACCGTCATCCCCTCCTGCACGCCGCTCAGGTTCGTCTTGGGCGCCAGGTTGAGCCCGGTGGCCGAGTTGAACGCCGGGAACTGCCCCTTCCAGATGCCGAAGGGCAGCCGCCAGTGGTGCCACTGCGGGTCGGACGAGGAATCGCGCGTGTCCACCCACGAGCCGTCCTGAACGTGCACCACGTCCGTGGAGACGGGCGTGTTGTTGACCAGGTACTCGTCGATGCCCAGGCACTGCACGCCGCCGGTGCAGGTGACGGCGCGGCCGTTGAGCCACGTGTCGAGCGAACCCGCGCGCCCGCCGGAGTTGTCGCCGTCATGCGCGAGCACGAAGAACTGCTTCTGGGACACCAGCCCCTCGAAGTCGCGCAGGCCCACCACGTCCACGGTGGCCTGCCCCTCCCAGCCCTCCAGCCAGGAGCCGTTCTGGTTGACGGGGATGCCCACGACGCGCGACTCGGCGCCCGTGGCCGGGTCCACGTAGCGCACCCAGTGCGGCGTGGAGGCGAAGGGGTACTTGTTGCGGATGACCTGCTGCTCGTGCGCCATGGACTCGCTCACCCAGGCGCCCACGGTGCTGGTGTTCTGGAGGTCCGCGCGGTTGGGCGGCGACACCAGCGTGTCCGAGCCCGGGTCGTTGAGGAACGGATAGTCCTTCAGCGTGCGGGAGAAGTGGTTGTCACCGATGACGGACCACTTCACGCCCAGCTTCGCCAACGTGGGGATGAGCCGCTCGCTGAAGCCCAGCTCCGTGGGGAAGAAGCCCTTGGAGGCCGTGAAGCCGCTGCCCAGGAAGTACGACTGGGACAGCGTGGCGCTCTGGTAGATGAGGTCCTTGAGGAAGTAGTCCGGCCCCACCAGCGGGCCCATGGAGTGGTGGCCCGTGAAGTGGATGAGGTCCAACGAGCGGTTGCCCGCGGGCGTGCGCAGGTTGGCGTAGCGGTCCCGCCAGGTGGCGCCCCAGTTGGCGTTGTCGTAGCCGGACACGTTGCGGCGGGTGACCAGGTCGTTGACGTTGTTCACCACCGCGCCGGACATGGTGACGTGAACCTGTCCCGTGGAGGCATTGGCCTTCATGTCCGCGGCCACGTCCGGCGGCCAGTATTGATACGCGCCCACCTTCGCGTGGTGCGAGTAATACGTCACCAGGTCGTCGTGCGGCATGGGCGCGCCCGACGGCAGGAAATAGGTGTAGTTGGCCGGAGGTGACTGCTTTATCTGGATGACCTGCCCGTCATACGCGTAGCGGATGGGGCCGCCCACCGGCGTCGCGTTGTATTGGGTCAGGTCGTAGTACGCCCAGAAGTTGGGCATGTGATTGTGATACACGTGCGCGGCGGCAATCTGCGCCTGCGCCGGCTGCGCGTGTATCAGGATGACGGCGAACACCGCGAGCAAGGCCAGTTGCGGCTGTCTTTTCATGGGGCGTCCTCACCGGACGAGAGGGGCCGTCCGGTGGGCGCTGCTTACTGGCGTTTGACTCAAGATTTCCCATGTAAACTGGGAATGACAATCTGTAAATTGATACTGCGATGCGTCAGGCACTCGCGGACAAGCGGTCGTTGACAGGGGGCATGCGGGCCCGGACAGTCGGGCGCGCCATGGCCACCTATCCCGCGTCAGCCCGTGAAGCCTTTGTCCAATTGCGTACGCTTGCGGAGGCGCTGGCCCGGCCGGACGAGCGTGCGCGGGCGCTGGCGGAGCTGCGCGAGCTGGCGGAGCTGTCGCGCGACCAGCCGGAGGGGGCGCCGCTGCGGCTGGCGTCGGTGGTGGTGGCGGTGGGCGCGTCCCAGGAGCGGCTGGAGTTGTTGATTCCGCCGTCCATCTTCGCGCCGGAGGCATGGGCGTTCACGTTCCTGGAGGGGCTCCTGAAGGTCCCGCTGGACGAGTACGCCGGCAAGCAGCTGGTGGAGGTGGGCTCCGGCTCCGGGTGGATCTGCATCGCGCTGGCGAAGTTCACGGGGCTCGCGCGCATCCGGGGGCTGGACCTGAACCCGCAGGCCCCGGCGGTGGGGCTGTGCAACGCGTGGCTCAACGGCGACGAGGCGCTGGTGTCGCGGCTGTCCTTTGGTGAGAGCGACCTGCTGCTCGGCCTGCCGCAGAAGCCGGAGTGGGACTTCATCGTCGGGTGCATCCCGCAGGTGCTGCGGAGCGACGAGCTGCCCGCGGAGCTGGCGCAGGCGGATGAGCAGGCGCTGTTGGACCTGTCCAACTACACCTCGTTGCAGAACGTCTACGAGGACCACTTCGGCCTGGGGCTCATCGCGCGCCTGCTCAACGAGGCGCCGGAGCGGCTGCTGCCCGGGGGACGGCTGCTCTTGAACCTGGCGGGCCGTCCGGGCCGCGCCATCATCGCGCGGATGTTCACCCGGCGCGGTTTCACCACCCGCGTGCGCGTGGCCCGGCGGGTGATGCAGGCGGCGGACACGGACATCCGCCCGCTGGTGTCGCTGGAGCAGCGCACCGGGCGGGAGTTCGAGTTCTTCATGGAGGCGCACAGCCCGGAGCCCCTGCGCGCGGCGACGGCGCTGGGCTGGCTGCAGTCTGGCCAACCCATCTGGCACGAGGTGGCGGTGTGGGAGGCCCAGCTGTCGCTGCCCCGGGAGACGCTGGCCCTGCGCGCCGCGCTGCGCTCGCTGGGCATCGCGGCGCTCCAGGAGGAGCTGGACCTGGGGGCGGCGTCCGCGGAGCAGCTGGGCTTCGTCACGGCGCTCGCGGAGCGGCTGTCGCAGGCGCCCTTCCTGCCCTACGCGCACGAGGCCGGCGACGCGTCCTTCCGCAGGCTGGTGGCCCGCTACCTGGACCGCCACTTCGGCCTGAGGTTGTCGGAGGACTCGCTGTTCGTCGCGCCCGAGCGCGAGCAGGCCGTCTATTCGTTCCTGCTCGCCACGTGCGACCCCGGGGACACAGTGCTGGTGTCGCGCAGCCTGCACCCGCTCTACGCGCGCGCCCTGGACAAGGCGGGCGTGCGCGCCACCGTGACGCACAACACGCTGGGGGAGATCCGCCGCCTGCTGAGCGCCTTCGACGTGAAGGCCGTGCTCCTGACGGTGGAGCCGGGCGAGCGCACCAACCTGGCGGTGCTGCGCGACATCGTGGCGGAGGCCGCGCGGCGGGGCATCTGGGTGGTGCTGGACGAGAGCGCCTTCTTCAACATCACCGGCGACGTGGAGCCGCGCACCCTCTTCGAGTTCCTGGCGCGGACGCAGCACTCGCCCAACCTGGTCATCCTGTACGGCCTCATCAAGAACGCGGTGTGGCCGGACCTGGAGCTGACGCTGCTGCTCCCCGTTCCGGAGCCGCTGCGCGCGGACCTGGAGGTGGCGGCGGAGGTGACGTACTCGCGCATCAGCGTGCTGGCGGAGTGGTTCTACGAGCGGACCTTCTCGGAGCTGCTCGCCTTCCGCATGGCCTTCGCGGAGCCGGTGCCGCCCTCGCCGCACCGGGCGCCGGAGGTGCCACTGCCGCGCTCGAGCCGCATCGCGAGGCTGTCGGAGCTGCCCGCGTTCGCGCCGAAGTTCTTCCGCGAAGACGACCCGGAGCTCGTGCGCCTGGACTACGGCGAGAATGAGGGCCCCATGCCGCTGCCGCTGGTGGAGGGGCTCATCGCGGCGGGCGTCGCGCCGCGCGCGGACGGAGCGCAGACGGGGCTGGCGGAGGCCGTGGCGGCCTTCCTGCTGGAGACGCGAGGGGCCCGCTATGCCCCCGAGGACGTCGTGGTGGCTCCCGGCGTCTGGCCGCTCATGCACCACCTGGGCGTGGCGCTGCGCCAGCGGCTGGGGCGGATGCCGCGCGTGTTCCTGGTGACGCCCTGTTACGGAGTGCTGGAGCCCACGTTCCTGGCGGCCGGCTGCGAGGTGGAGTCCGGCCCGCTGGGCACGCTGCTGTCGCGCCGCGCGCGGGGGACGACGCCGGACGCGGTGGTGCTGTCGCAGCCGGCGAACCCCACGGGGCACTACCTGTCGCACGAGGAGTTGATGGCGCTGGCGACGTTCGTGGTGGAGCAGCGCTGTCTCTGGATTTCAGATGAAATCTTCGGCTTGGTGAATCTCACCAACCCCACGGCGGAGACAGTGCACAGCCCGGTGACGCTGGAGGGCGCGGTGCCCGGCATCGGCGTGCGGACGGTGCTGTTGGGCGGACTGTCGAAGGAGTTCGCGGCCGGGGGCCTGCGCGTGGGCTGGGTGGCCACGAAGGACAGGGCATTGGTAGCGGCGCTGCGCGACAGCGCCCCGGGCGTACTGCACACGCCCACCGCCCGCGCGGCGGCGTACCTGTACGCGGCCCATGCGCGCGGACCGGACGGACAGTTGCTCTACGCCGCCCGGCACAAGGCGCTGAGGAACTACCTGGCGAGGATGCGCCGCGACCTCGCGGAGAAGCGCGCGCTGGTGGCGGAGGCGCTGCCGGACGACGGCCGCGCGGAGGCCACGGAGGCGGGGGGCTTGTTCCTCGCGCCGCCGATGACGGCCTGGCTGGGGCGCTCGGTGGATGGGGTGAAGCTCACGCCAGAGAACCTGCCGCGCGTCGTCTACGAGCACACGCACGTGGTGCTCAACGGCGGCGCGTGGTGCGGTGACCCGGAGCGCGTGCGCGCGGTGTTCTCCATTCCGAGGGAGAAGCTGTTGAAGGCCCGCGACCGGCTGCGGACCTTCGGCCAGCGGCTGCGCTGACGGAACGGCGCGGCTTCAAGCGAGGCCCCCGGCGGCGGGACGGAGCGGTCCAAACCTGTCCGACAGTCGGACCAGTTTCCGCTGCTCGGGCGAAGCGGACGCTCCCGGCCGAGCAGTTCCAAACCTGTCCGACAGTCGGACAAGTTTCCGCCGCCAGGACAAAGTGGGCGCCGTCCGGCCCCAGCTTCAGGCCCGTCCGATAGTCCAACAGGTTCGGGCCGACCGGGCAAAGCGGGGGCCTCCAGGCCGCGCCGTTTCAAACGTGTCCGACAGTCGGACAGGTTTCCGCTGCCCGGGCGAAGCGGACGTCTCCGGGCCACGCGGTTCCAAAGCTGTCCGACAGTCGGACAGGTTTCCCAGGCCCGGGTGGAAACGGGCGTGTCCCGGCCGCGCGGTTCCGAACCTGTCCGACAGGTTTCGGCCGCCTGGATGAAGCGGCTTGGCCTGGCCGCGCCGTTTCGAACGTGTCCGACAGTCCGACAGGCTTCCGTGACCCGGGCGAAGCGGACGCCTCCGGGCCGCGCCGGCCCAGACTTGTCCGACAGTCGGACAGGTTTCCGAGGCCCAGGTGGAAACGGGTGCGGCCCGGCCGCGCGGTTCCGAACCAGTCCGACAGTCGGACAGGTTTCCGCCTTCCGGAGGCGGACGCCTTTCGACCGCGCCGTTTCGAACGTGTCCGACAGTCGGACAGGTTTCGGCCGCCCGGACGAAACGGACGGCTCCCAGCCGCGCCTTCCTGAACGTGTCCGGCAGGTTTCGGCCGCCTGGACGAGGCGGGCACCTCCCGGCCGTGCCTTTCAAACGTGTCCGACAGTCGGACAGGTTTTGGCGGTGCGCCGCCGGCGGGGGCGTCTCCGGAGCGTTCTCGTGTTCTCAGTTCTTTGGAGGGAGCTCATGCCCGAAGGCTGGGGCTGATGGATGCCCGGGGGCTGCGAGCCCGCGGCCACCGGCTGAGGCGACGCGGATCCGGGACCGTTCCTCTACACTGCGCCGGCCCATGATCCGTTCCCTCGCCGTCCTCCTCTGCTGTCTGCCTGCCGGCGCGCTCGCGGCCTCCGAGTCCTGGCTCGTGACGACCGACCTGTGGGGCAACCCCGCCTACCAACTCCTCACGCTGGAGCGCGATGGGAAGCGCCTCACCGGCGAGCTGGATGGGGACGCGCTGAAGGGGGAGCGCACGGGCAACGCCATCCACTTCGTCGTCACGGACTCGCGCCAGAAGACCTACGTCTTCGACGGCAAGGTGAGCGGTGAATCGCTGCGCGGCACCGCGGACTACCCGGACAGCAACAACCCGAAGACGCGCGTGTCCCATGCCTTCACGGGCCGGTTGCTGCCCTCGCGCCCCGCGGGCGGTCCTCGCGTGCATGACTTCACGCCCACCTCGTGGTCCAACGAGTTCACCGCGCACCGTGCGCCGGTGCTGACCGTCTGGCCGGGCGACACGGTGCGCACCTCGACGCTCGACTCCGGCGGCATGGACCCGAAGGGCGTCACCCGCGCCCTCTTCGGCAACCCGCAGACGGGCCCCTTCTTCATCGCCACCGCGAACCCGGGCGACACGCTGGCCATCCGCATCCGCCGCCTCACGTTGAACCGCACGTTCGCGGACAGCCTGGATGGCATCGTGGGCCGGGCCCTCACTCCGGGCCTCGCCGCGAAGGCGACGGAGCTGGGCAAGCCCGTGCGCTGGAAGCTCGACCCCGACCGCGGCGTCGCGACCCCGGAGAACCCGACGGAGCGCCTGAAGGCCTTCACCGTGCCGCTGCGGCCCATGCTGGGCGGCCTGGCCGTGGCGCCCGGCTTCGGGTCCGCGCCCCTGTCCACCGGCGACACGGGCCGCTACGGCGGCAACATGGACTTCAACGAGGTCGTGGAGGGCAACACCGTCTACCTGCCCGTGGCGCAGCCCGGAGCGCTCCTATACCTGGGCGACGCGCACGCCGCGCAGGGCGACGGCGAGACGTCGCAGTACGCCCTGGAGACCTCCATGGACGTCGAGTTCACCGTGGACGTCCTGCACGGCAAGCCGCCGCCCTCCACGCCTCGCGTGGAGTCCCCCACGCACCTGATGGCGCTGGGGCAGGGCGGCTCACTGGACGACGCCCTGCGCTCCGCGACGCAGGGGCTGACCCAGTGGCTGGAGCAGGACTACGGGCTCACCCTGTCGGAGAGCGCGCAGGTGCTGGGCAGCTCCGTCCAGTACGTCGTCGCGAACCTCGCCGGGCGCAGCGTGGGCGTCGCCGCGAAGCTGGACAAGGCTCGGCTCCAGGCCCTCCGCCCCTCGGTGAAGTGAGCTGGAGTCCCGGGTGCGTCCGCGGCCCCTGAAAATGGGGCGGAAATGCCGTGTCGATTCCGCGGCCCCTCGTTCGACGTGGAGGTGAACCCTCCCGGTCACCCGGGAGCACCTCTTCCATCGAGCCGGGAGCCTCCCATGGCCAGCAAGATCGCAATCGCCGTCCTCGTCCTCGTCGTCGCGCTGGGCGCCTTCGTCGCCACCCGCCCGGACCACTTCCGCATCGAGCGCAACGCGCACGTGGCCGCGCCCCCGGCCACCGTCTTCGCGCTGATCAACGACCTGCACCGGTTCGACACGTGGAACCCGTTCCGCTCCGAGCCCGCGCCCGGCGTGACCAATGTCTTCGACGGGCCCAACGAAGGACCGGGCGCCAGCTTCTCCTATGCCGGCGGCGAGTCCGGGGCGGGGCGCATGACCATCGTGGAGAGCCAGCCCGGCGCGCGCGTCGTCCTCAAGCTGGAGTTCTTCAAGCCGTTCGAAGCCACGAACCAGGCCACCTTCACGCTCACCCCGGAGAACGGCGGCACCCGCGTGAGCTGGGCGATGGAGGGCGAGAACACCCTGATGGGCAAGGCCATGTCGCTCGTCGTGAACATGGACACGATGATCGGCAAGGAGTTCGAGCGGGGCCTCGCGAACCTGGACGCCACTGCCCGAGGCATCACCCCGCCTTCCAGCGCGAGCGCCCAGTCCGACGCGGCGACGCCCGCCCCGGCGCTCTGAAGCATCGAGCCTCAGTCCTCCAGCGCCCGGTAGGCGCCCTTGGAGAACTCCAGGGCCAGGGCCTCGTCGTCGGGGCCCTGCATGCGTCTCTGCGTCAGGAGGATGGCGGTCAGGTCCTGCCGGGGATCGATGAAGAACGTCGGGCCGTAGCCGCCGGCCCAGCCGTAGCGCCCCGCGGTGGGGGAGATGCCATCCGGCTTCGTGCACACGGCTCCGCCGAAGCCCCATCCGGACGCATCCCAGAAGCCAGGGAAGAAGGGCGAGGCGGCCTTCTGCTCCTCCGGAATCTGGTCCGTCAGCATCTCCTGGACGCTCGCGGAGGACAGCAGGCGGGTGTTCCCGGCCTGACCTCCGCCCAGCAGCATCCGGCAGAAGGCGAGCAGGTCATCGGCCGTGGACACGAGCCCTCCCTGGCCTCCTCCCGACAGGAACGCGGGAGGCCGTGACCAGGAGCTGTCCGCCGGTGTGTCCCACGCTTCCAGCGTTCCCGTGGCGTCGTCGAGCGCATAGGCCGTCGTGAGCCGGTCGAGCTTCTCCGTGGGCACGGTGAACGCCGTGTCCTTCATGCCCAGTGGCACGAAGAGCCGCTCGCGCAGGAAGTCGTCGAGGCGCATGCCCGAGGCCCGCGCGACCAGCACGCCCAGGACCTCGTAGCCGGTGTGATAGCTCCACCGCTCTCCGGGTTGATGCATGAGCGGCAGCGTGCCCAGCCGCCGCATGAATTCGTCGGGCGGATCCGTGAGCGCGTGGAAGCCGGGCGCCACCCGGGCCTCGCTCATGGCCCTCTGGATGGGGTGCGTGCCGGGCGGCGCCATCACCGCGCCCAGCCCCCAGCGCAGCGTGAGCAGGTCGCGCACGGTGATGGCGCGCTTCGCGGGGACGGTGTCGTCGAGCGGGCCGCCGGGAGTGCGCAGGACGCGGCGGTCCGCCAGCTCCGGCAGCCACGGGTCGACGGCGCCGTCGAGCGGGAGCTTCCCGTCCTCCACGAGCATCAGCGTGGCCACCGCCGTGATGGGCTTGGCCATGGACGCGAGCCGGAAGAGGCTGTCCCGCCGCATGGGCGGACCGGAGGGCGCAAGGCCCTGCGTGCCCAGCACGTCGACGTGCACGGTGTCTTCGCGAGCGACCAGGGCGACGACACCGGGCAGGTCGCCGCGTTCGACGTGGCCGCGCAGGGCGGACGTCATGTCGGCGAGCCGTGACGGGGAGAGCGCGGCGGATCGTGGGTGCATGGCCTTGAGTCTAGCCCCGCGACGCCGGCCGCGAGTCCAGATGCGTGGGGGCAGGCCGGCGCTTCAGCGCTTCGCGAGGATGAAGGCGGTGACGGAATAGCGCTGGTGGCCCCGGGCCTCGGACGTCCATTCCGTCACGCGGTGGGGGGCGCCCCTCGCGCGGAAGATGAACACCGAGTTGAAGAGCGGCGGGACGCGCATCATGTCCGCGTCCACTTCGGGATGCCGGAAGGTGAGGACGCCGCCGAAGCGGTCCTCCCACGGGCGCGTGAAGTTGTAGACGACGGCGAGCCCTTCCTCGTCCGTGTCCCGGTGCTCCGGGAAGAACTCGCCCACCTCCATGCGCGACACCTGCACCTGCCGCGTCTCCAGTGGCTCGGGCCAGCCCACCAGCGCGGCGTGGAAGGCCGCGCCGTCCGCGCTCTTGAGCCACGCGCAGAAGTCCGTCAGGGCGGAGGGCTCCTGCTGATGCAGCGGCGCGATGTGCAGCGGATAGGGGCCGTGATGGTGGCGCACGAAGCGCGCGTCTCGCAGGGCCTGGTGCAGCGCCTCGGCGCGCTCGGGGAGGAGGGCGTCCGTGAGGCAGAGGTGCGGCACCCGTCCGCCTTCAATGAACTCCCGGCGGAGCGTGGCGTGCAGGGCCTCGGAGACGGAGGCTAGGCGCGTCCACGCGGTCGCGGACGCCGGGAACACCTCCGGCTTCGGGGCCGGGACGGGGCCGAAGATGCTGTCGGCGTAGTCCGTGATGAAGAACCCGCTCGGGCGCTCAGGCCTTGGAGACGAGGTAGCTGGCGAGCCGGGAGATGACTTTGCCGTCGCGCGGGTCATCGAAGAAGGAGATGGCGGGAGTGGGGTTGAATTCAAGCGCCACGAAGGCGCCATCAGGTCCGCGCCGCAGGTCCACCGCCGTGAAGACCATGCCCAGCGCGCTGGCGCCCTTGAGACACACCGCCCAGGCCTCCTTCGGCAGGCGGGCGGGCTTCACGCGGTGCAGGTTCTGCCTCGCGTCCACCACGCCGTCGGTGGGGATGTGGAAGGCGGACACGGGCTCGCCGTCGAGCACGTAGGCGCGGAACTCGTCGCCCTGGATCTGCTCCTGGAACAGCACCGGGCAGTTGGCGAGCAGCTGGAGCCGTTCCTCGGTGAGGTCCGCCTCCTCCACCTTGCGCACCAGCGCGCCGCCGCTCAGGGGCTTGTAGATGACGGCCCCGTGGCGCGCGACGAACTCGCGCACCGCGTCCGGCGAGGCGGTGGCCAGGGTGCTGGGGACGGGGATGCGGTGGCGGCGCAGCAGGGCCAGCTGTTGCAGCTTCAGGTAGTGCAGCTCCACCGCCTCCAGCGGGTTGACGAACGAGCCGCCGCGCCGGTGCAGCGAACGCAGCACCGAGTGGAGGAACGACTGGCGCTCCCGCTCCGCCAGGTACTGCTCCTGCCAGCGCGGGAAGTTGCGCTCGGACAGGGCCTCGGCCTCGGGGACCGGGAGCGAGAGGCGCACGAGCTTGAGGTAGAACGAGCGCAGGTCGCTGAGACACTCACCGTCCCAGTGGACCTCCCCGTCCTCCCAGCTCAACGCGGCGGAGTCCGGGACCCGGTCCGTCTCCAGGACGATGGCTCGCGCACGACGCCGCTCCACCGCTTCCGCGACGAAGCGGGTGGCGTCATCCGAGCGCGAGCCGATGACCACGACCTTCTTGCGAGACGTCATGGGGTCCCTGACTTCGCCCGCCCGTCTTTCAGACCGGGCTGTCCATCTTGACCTTCACGATGCCGCCATCCAGCGGCTTGAGGTCCGGGAGCTTCGAGCCACGCGTGGGGTCATCCATCATGACCTTCACCACGCCGAGGTCCTCCGGCGGCTTGAAGTCCGGCAGCTTCAAGCCACCGGTCGGATCATCCATCCGGATCTTCACCCGGCCGCCGTCCGGCGGAGTGAAGTCCGGCACCTTCGAGCCACGGGTCGGGTCATCCATCATGACCTTCACCCGGCCGCCATCCGGCGGCGTGAAGTCCGGCAGGTTCAAGCCACCGGTCGGATCATCCATCCGGACCTTCACCCGGCCGCCGTCCGGCGGCGTGAAGTCCGGCAGCTTCAATCCACCGGTCGGATCATCCATCCGGATCTTCACCCGGCCGCCGTCCCGCGGCGTGAAGTCCGACAGCTTCGAGCCGCGGGTGGGGTCGTCCATCATGACCTTCACCATGCCGCTGTCCTTCGGCGGCTTGAGGCCGACGCCGTCGCCCACGAACCTATCCGCGAGCTCACGGGCCTTCGGGGTCAACTTGACCTTCTCGAAGGCGTCGCGCACCTGGTGCTTCTGCTGGGGGCTCAGCTGGCTCGCGTCAGCGCCCTGGAGCGCCTTCTTGAGGGCCGGGGCGCCCACGGCCTTGCCTGCCGTGCTGGCGGTCTTCAACGCGGTCTGCAGCGACGAGACGAAGCCCGTGGGGGATTTGATCTGGGTCATAAAGATTCCTCTGAAAAGGTTATCGCCGTGCCTGGTCAGGGAGTTGCTTGATTCTCTCAAGATGAGAGTCCCGGTAGACCCTGGGGCTGCCTGGCCGCCCGCCGTCTTCCTTCGGGCCATGGGCGACCCAACCCTTGAAGACAAGGGGAGGAGACACCATGGCGCACCGAGACGACGGACTGCTGGTGCGAGCGCTCGCGGAGTCCGTGCGGCCGCTCCAGGGGACGAGGGAGGACTTCGGGCCCCTGATGGACCTGGTGGGGAACGCGACGTGCGTGCTGATTGGGGAAGCGACCCACGGCACGCACGAGTTCTACCGGCTGCGCGCGCTCCTGACGCGGAGGCTCATCGAGGAGAAGGGCTTCAACGCCGTCGCGGTGGAGGCGGACTGGCCGGACGCGTACCGCATCAACCGCTACGTGCGGGCCATGGGCACGGACGCGGACGCGGTGGAGTCGCTCTCTGACTTCCAGCGCTTCCCCGCGTGGATGTGGCGCAACGCGGACGTGCTGGACTTCGCGGGCTGGCTGCGGACCCACAAC
Source organism: Corallococcus sp. CA049B (assembly GCF_003611685.1). NCBI lineage: Bacteria > Pseudomonadati > Myxococcota > Myxococcia > Myxococcales > Myxococcaceae > Corallococcus > Corallococcus sp. CA049B. The sequence goes on from NZ_RAWC01000043.1 coordinate 38,540, forward strand.
GACCGTCACTCCGCGCGGGAGAAGGTCGGGTTCTACGGGCTGGACCTCTACAGCCTCCACGCCTCCATGGGCGCGGTGCTGAAGTACCTGGACCGGGCGGATCCGGAGGCCGCGAAGCGCGCCCGGTACCGCTACGCGTGCTTCGAACACTTCGGCGAGGACCCGAAGGACTACGGCCACGCGACGTCGCTGGGCCTGTCTCCGGATTGCGAGCGCCAGGTCGTCGACCAGCTCCGCGAGCTGCAACGGGAGCGCGAGGCCCTGCTGCGAAGGGATGGGTTCATCGCGGAGGACGCGCAGTTCGAGGCGGAGCAGAACGCCCGGGTCGTCCAGAACGCGGAGGAATACTACCGGTCCATGTTCCATGGGCGCATCTCGTCCTGGAACCTGCGCGACACGCACATGGCGGACACGCTGGATGCGCTGACGGGCTTCCTGAAGCGGAGGCTCGGGGCCGCCCGGATCGTCGTCTGGGCGCACAACTCACACGTCGGGGACGCGCGCGCGACGGAGATGGGAGCGTCGGGCGAGGTGAACCTGGGCCAGCTGACGCGCCAGCGACACCCGCGAGCGACGCGGCTCATCGGCTTCAGCACGTACCGGGGCACCGTCACCGCGGCCTCCAACTGGGGAGGGTCCGCCGAGCGCAAGCAGGTCCGCCACGGGCTCGCGGGCAGCTGCGAGTCCGTCTTCCATCAGGTTGGCCTGCCGGGCTTCCTGCTGGACCTCCGCGAGCTGGGAGAGGCCGCCGGAGCGCTCCGGGAGCCGCGCCTGCAGCGGGCCATCGGCGTCATCTACCGGCCCGAAACGGAGCGCAGGAGCCACTACTTCCACACGCGGCTGCCGGAGCAGTTCGACGCGATGTTGCACATCGACGAGACGCGCGCGCTCGAACCGCTGGAGCGCACCGCCGGATGGGAGCGCGGTGAAGCGCCGGAGACCTATCCGACGGGCCTGTAGCCGCCGGGCCTCGCGGCTACCTCCGGGGCCGGGTGGCCGCGGCCTTGCGGGTGGCCGCGGCCTTGCGGGCGGACGTCTTGCGCGCGGTGGCCGTGCGCTGGCGTGAGGCGCTCTTCGCCTGGGCGGACAGGGCTGGGCGGACACAGGGCCTGCTTGGAAGCCGCCTGACGGCCCTCCCGCTCGAGCGCGCCCTTGCGTGGCCTTGCTCCGCTTCCTCGACGGTGCCCGGGGCCTGCTTCGCTCGTTCAACGGTCGCCTTGCCGGGCATGGCTTCCTCCCATCCGGGTTACGGTCCTGGCCCAAGGGTGCGGACGCTCCGCGCCCAGGCAAGCCGTGCCCCGTGTCCGGAGAAAGCCCCATGCGGTGGTGGTGCCTCATGCTGTTGCTTGCTTCCTGTTCGGCGCACCGGTCCTCCGGTGGCGGCGCGCCGGACGAAGCGAACGCGCGGGACCTGCGCGCCCGCATCCACGAGGCCCGGGGCGAAGCTGCCACCGAGTCCCGGCAGTGGAGCGTGGCGGCGGCGTCGTTCGCGCTCGCTCGGGCCTCGCGGGATTCGCTCGCCGCGCAGTGGGGACAGGGCCAGGCGGTGGACCGCGCCTCCACGCTGCGCTGGTCGAAGCGCATCCAGGGCTCGGTGCTCGCCCTGGCGTTCACGCCGGATGGCCGCGTGCTGGCGTCCGGACACTACGACTCCGTCGTCCGGCTCTGGGACGTGGAGCGCGGCGAGCTGCTGGCGGAGCTGAAGGGCCACACGGCCGAGGTCCACGCCGTGGCCTTCTCGCCGGACGGCCGCTGGCTGGCTTCCGCGGGAAGACCCGGCGAGCTCCGCGTCTGGGATTGGCGCCAGGGCCAGCCGCGCGCGGTGATTCCCGGCCACACCGACGTCGTGCTCGGGCTGGCCTTCTCGCCCGACGGCAGGCGGCTGGCCTCCGGCGGCCTGGACAAGGCCGTCCGCGTCTGGGACTTCGAGACGGGCGCCGAGCAGCTGCGCTTCGAGCACGACGACTACGTCATCGCCGTCGCCTTCTCCCCGGACGGCAGGCGGCTCCTGTCCACGAGCGCGGACCGGAGCGCGCGGCTCTGGGACCTGGAGTCGCGCAAGGAACTCCACCGCCTCGTGGGACATGAAGAGAAGGTGGTGGCGGGCGCGTTCTCCTCGGACGGGATGCGCATCATGACGGCGGCGGCCGACCGGGCCGTGCGCTTCTGGGACGCCCGCTCGGGACAGCTCACCGACGTGTTTCGCAACTCAGGCGACGTCTCCGTGGCCGCCATCGACGGCGGGTTCCAGCTCCTGGTCCAGGGCGGATGGGACGGGCGCGTGCAGCTCATTGACGGCCATGGGGGCGCGCTGCTGGAGCGGATGGATGCGCATCAAGCCTTCGTGATGAGCGTGTCCCTGTCACCGGACGGGCGCACGTTCGCTTCGGGCGGGATGGACGGCCTCCTCGCCGTGTGGCGCCGGCCGGAGGTCCCCGCGCAGGTGCTGCTTCGCGGACCCGGCGTCTGGGTGGAGGCGCTCGCGTTCTCCCAGGACCGCGAGTTGATGACAGGCAGTGAGGACGGCTGGCGGCGGTGGCGCATCGCGGAGGGAAGGGAGCTCCGTCCGGAAGGGGGAGGAGCGGAGGCCGCGGTGTCCCTGGCGGTGAGCCCGGACCGCGAGCGCATCGCGGTGGGCACGCTGAAGGGGAGGGCGCTCGTGCTGGACGCGCGTTCGGGGCGGGTGCTGCTGGAGCTGCCAGGGGGGAGCGGCTCCGTGCGCGCGGTGGCCTTCAGCCCGGATGGGGCGCTGCTCGCGGTGGCGGGCGATCCGGACATCCAGCTCTGGTCCGTGGCCGACAGCAGGCCCGTGGGACTGCTCCAGGGACACACCGGCAAGGTCTGGGCCCTGGCCTTCGACAGCACGGGGCGCAGGCTCGCGTCGGGCAGCAAGGACACGACGGTGCGGACCTGGGACGTGGAGCGGCGTCAGCCCCTCTTGCGGCTCGACATGGGCGAACCCGTGCGCGCCGTGGTCTTCACTCCGTCCGAACCCCACCTGGTGACGGCGGGAATGCGTCAGCCCTTGCGCGTCTGGGATGTGACGGAGGGCCGGCTGTTGAAGACGCTGGGCGAGAAGACCGTGGGCGTGCTCGCCCTGGCCGTGTCGCCCGATGGCCGCTTCCTGGCCTCGTCGGGCATGGATGCGGGGGTGAAGGTCTGGGGGCTGCCCTCCGGTGAACAGCTGGGGACGCTCACGGGCCAGCAGGGCTTCCTGGCGGCCCTGGCCTTCTCACCGGACGGCGCGCTCCTCGTCTCCGCGGCCTCCGACCAGACGCTCCAGCTGAACCGGTTCGACTCCATCGCCCATCCGCCCCCGGCGGGAGCGGGCATCGACGACCTCCTGCTCCGCTACGGGCTCGTCTGGGACGAGGCGCGGTTCCGCTTCACACCAGCCGCAGGAAGCGATTGAGGTCGCGGAACAACCAGAGGGGATTGCCGTACCACACGGCCATCTCCAGCACCCCCGCCCAGACGACGAGCCCCAGCCGCACCGCCGTGGGCCAGCGAGGAGCGCGCAGCACGCCCACGCACAAAGGCACCAGCAGCAGCGCGGACGCATGCCACCAATGGCGCGTGTCGATGACCGCGAGCAACACGCCCAGCCCCACCGACGCGGTCACCAGCCCGTCCGCCCCGCGCCAGGAGAGCGCCAGCACCGCCGCGCTCAAGCCCATCACCAGGGCCACGGTGCCGGGCTCTCCCAGGATGGAAGGCGTCGCCGCATCCGTCTGGGCTGCCAGCGGCGCCATCCACAGGAACGTGCGCACGCAGAGGCCCCCCGCAGCCGCGACCCCCACCAGCGTGCCCCACGGCCACTGACGCACCGGCCGCGCATGCACGACGCGCCACAGCGCCACCACGCCCACGGCGACCAGGACGAGCGCCCGGTAGTGCAACAGCGCCGCGAGCGCCAGCCAGCGCAACGCGACCACCGGCCGGTCCTTCGCGAGCGCCGCCAGCGCCAGCACCCCGCAGACGAGCCACGCGCCGTCGTACTGGCCATAAAGCGCCAGCCGCATCAGCACCAGCCAGCAGAGGAACCCCACCGCCCAGCGCCCACCCGCCGGAAGCCCGTCCAGCAGCCGCAGCGCCGCGTAGAGCGCCACATGCGCGAAGGCCAGCAGGTACAGCAGGCACACCTGCCCGAAGGCCTGGGGCGACAGGGGCACCCACTCGCCCACGAGCGCCATGGGCAGGAAGAGCACCAGCGCGCCGGGCGGATAGACGTACGGCACCTCCAGCCACTGGTCGATGGCCTGGCGATAGGGGAGGCCTTCGCGAAGCTCGCCCAGCGGCGCGGTGTAGAGGGGCTGGAGTCCGCGATGCAGTCCCACCCAGACCACGTACGGGTGGCGCACGTGGTCCGTGTAGCCCTCCTTCAGCGTCCCCCGCGACGTCACCCCGGACAGGGGAACCGCGGAGAGCACGAGGAGCGACAGCAGCGTGAGCAGCCCCCACCGCGCGGCGGGATGCCGGACGAGGGTGCCGGGGCCTTCCATGACGTCAGGCGCTGGAGGCCGCCACGCGCGCGCGCAGGTCCTGCTTGAGGCCCAGCGAGAAGAGCACCAGGGTGAGCAGGTACACGGGTTCGATGAAGAAGAGCTGCGGACCGCCCAGGGACAGGCCGTGGGTCTTCTTCTCGAAGACGACGTGCGCGCCCACCACCATCGCGAAGCGGAACACCATCACGCCCACCGCGATGCCCGCGGCCGTCCCCGTGGGAAGCCGCGCCACCGCCTCCGCGGCGAGCAGCGTGGGCACCAGCGGCAGGGCCATGAGCAGGCCCGCGGTCCACTCCAGCGTCATGGCGTACACGGCCACCGCGGCCACCAGCAGGTGCGCGGCGGTCAGCGGCGTGCCGGGGATGCGCGCCCAGCACAGCGGCACCAGCAGGGCGAACGTGAAGAGGTAGGCCCCCACGAAGTGCACGGCGCGGCTGACGCCGTTCTCATGCAGGGGCATCCAGACGCGCATCTTGTCGGCGAAGCTCATGGACCCCCACCGTAGGCCATCCGTGCACGGAATGCTGGTGTCGCGGAGGTCAGCTCTGGGACGCCTTGAGCACCTTCGCGACGACGGCCGCGTCCGTCACGCGGTCGTACTTGAAGGGCTGCCCGTACACCGCCTGGTAGCGGAAGACCGTGAAGGGGCCCTTGTCCTCGCTGGCGTGCTCCGGCACGAGCACCGCGAAGCTCTCGTTCTCCACGCCAATCACGTCGATGCAGCGCAGGCGCTCTAGCTTCCCGGCCGGGTCGCGCAGGTTGTAGACGTCGTCGATGGCGAAGCTCAGCACGCCCTCGGGTTCGGGACGCTCGGGCAGGTACTTGCGCAGCAGGCCCAGCACCTGCTCCAGGTACTGACGGGCGGCGGTGGGGGTGGCGGGCAGCTCCTTCCGCTTCGCGTCCTCTTGCACCAGGGACACCAGCGTCTGCGCTGGCAGCTGCTTGTCGGTGAGCACGGCCTCCAGCCCCTCGATGCCCGTCAACAGCGGGATGCTGTTGAACCCGAGCACGTGCCGGATCTGGTCCTCCACTTCGGCCAGGTCCGAGTTGGGGCCGCAGTAGGCCTTCAGGAAGGTCCGCGCCTTGTCGAGCGGAGGCGCATTCTGGAGGGCGTCCATCCGCGCCCGGAGCTGCTCGTAGGTGGCACTGGCCTTGGGGTCGGCGTTCATGGGGTCTTGTTACCAGGGAAGGCGGTCAGGACCACGACCTGCGGCGGCGCTCCGTCAATGACGCGCAGCCGGATGTTGTAGTGGGTCGCGTTCAGCGGGACGGCCCTCATGTTGCCCGTCACCGGATCCTCCACGCCCTTGAAGCCCCGGCCCACCGACGTCCCGGCGGGCACGGGGATGTCCAGGTTGTCGCTGACGCCCTCCAGCGCCAGCTCGGTGCGGATGCGGCCCCAGTTGTCGGCGACGTACTTGTTGATGGTCGCGTTCATCGTCGCGTCGCTGTCCCACTGGAACGACAGGGGCTCCGTCTTGTTCCAGCCATCGCCCGTGGTGACGCGGCTCTCGATGCTGCGGGTCCCCGGAGGCGTGCCCGCGGAGGAGTAGGGCAGCTGGGCGCCGTGCCGGTCCACGGTGTGCGCGTTGTGGGCGGTGCCGTGCGCCAGGTCATTGGCCGCCACGTCGAAGGTGGGGCCATTGGGGAACGCCGCCGTGAGCTGCTGGTCGCGGATGACGCCCCGGCGGAGCATCTCCTCCCGGGCCAGCTGGATGCGGGCATTGGCGTACTGCTGCGTCTCGAGGGGGACATCCTGCCCCGTTATCGGATCCTTCTGGCTGTAGCGGCCGGTCTTGGCGTCCTGGTTGAGCTCCGCCTGCGTGCGGGTCTTCGGGTCGTAGGTGCGCTGGGCGTACGCGCGGTGGCCCTCGGCCACCCGGTTCTTGTACTCCGCCCGCGACTCCGTGGGCAGGCGCGGGTCGTTGATGGCCTTGTACTCCTCCGCCGACATGGGGCCCTTCGTCGGAGGCGACACCGCGTTCTGCGTGTTCACGGACGTGCCCACGCCCGGCCAGTCCGGTGTCGTGGCGCCCGGCGTGCCGTGCATGGCCACGGAGCCCGAGCCCGGGGCCAGCGAGTCCAGCCGCTTCGCGTGGAATTCAATCTGGAACTCCACGTTGGCGATGTCGCGCTGGAGCGCCGCGCGCTCGGCGACGGTGGCCGCGGTGGGCTTGCCGCTCATGCCCGCGATGCTGTCGTCGATGCGCTGCTGCGCCGCCTCCAGGCCGCCCAGGATGTTCTTGAGCTTCTGCACCTCCAGCTTGGACTCGAAGCCCTGCGTGCCGTAGCCCGGCGTGCGGGTGAGGGCCTGCTGGACGCGGTCCTTGAGCTGGCGGATCTGCCCGGTGGGCCCCTCGTACTTCTGGAGCAGGCGCGCCGTCTCCTGGTGCGCGGCGATGTCCGCGGGCGTGGCGTGCGGCCCCGCCTCGATGCGCACCTGGCCATTGTCGTAGCGCACCTTGGTGGTGTTGCCCGGCAGGTCCGGGTTGCGCAGCACCGGGATTTCGCGCGGCTTGAGCAGCTCCGCGCCCTTGGCCAGGCCGCCGCTGACGACACCGCCCGTCACCGCGCCCACGGTGCCGTCCGTCACCGCGCGGGTGGCCACGCGGCCCACGCCCGTGAGCGCGCCGTCCTTCCACGTCTCGGACTGGGTGGCCGCGTCCATGGCGCCACCGGCCGCGCCGCCGTAGGCCCCTTCCTTGAGGCCCTGCTTGATGGCGGTGCGCACGGTGCCCTCCGCCGTCTCACGCACCGTCGTGCGGACCGCGGCCTCCGTGGCCTGGGTGGCCGCCACGCGCGTGCCGCCCGCGACGGCGGAAGCGCCCTTGCCAATGGGAATCACCGCCGTGCCGCCCTCCACGGCGCCGATGAGCGCCTGGCGGCTCAGGTCCTGCGCCCCGGCCGCGCCGCCCTGGATGGCGGCGTATGTCGCCGCGCGCGTGGTGGCGCCCACCGTCGCGTACCCGGCGATGGCCAGGGGCGTGGCCGCGCCGCCCGTCGCGACGACGGCCACGGTGGTCGCGGCGACGACGGCCACGGTGGCCGTGGTCTCCGCCAGCGAGTCCTTGGCGGACTGGAGCGCCTTCACGTCCTCCGTGGCGTAGCCCGTCAGCGTGTTCGCGCGCTGGGTGTCACCCGTCGCGATGGCCCGGTCGGCGCGGTCCAGGTTGCGGTCGAGGATGTCGTTGTCCGACTCGCCCTTGGTGAGGTGTTGGATGCCGTCCAGCAGGTTCACGCCGAAGCCGGACTCGTTGGACTGGACCTCGCGCAGCCGCCGCACGCGCTCCTGCGCGGCGTTGGGGTCGTTGGGGTCGATGGCGCCCAGGTCGTAGTCCTGCTTGAGCAGCTCCAGCTCGTCGCGGCCGTCCAGCTCGCCGTCCAGCTCCGCGCGCAGGTCCTTGCCGTACTTCTGCTGGTAGGCGGCGGCGATGGAGTCCAGCTGGGCCTTGGACTTGCCGCCCAGCTCGGAGCGGATGGCGTCCTCGTCCGTGCCCATGCCGTCCATGGCCAGGAACAGCCGCTCCGCGGAGGCCTCCGCCTGCCCCTTCGCGTCGTCCGCGGCGGGCGGGTTGAGCAGGCGCAGCGTGACGTCCCGGTCGCCGCCGTCCCACCTGCGCACCTGGGCGTCCAGCGACTGGCCCGTCTGCCTCTGGTACTCGGCCTTGAGGGCGTTGAGCTGCTCGGGCGTCTTGCCCTGGAGGATGTCGCGCACGCCGCTCTCGTCCGCGCCGAAGAAGCCGCCCATGGCCTCGCGCAGCCGGGCCGAGTCCGCCTGGGCCGGGTTGCCCTGCATCAGGCCGACGGCGCGGTCGTACTCCTCGGTGGACAGCTCGTCCTTGAGCTTCGCCTTCAGGCCCTCATCCTGCGCGAGGATGGCGCGCTGCTCCGGCGTGGCCCGCTCCAGGCGCTCGAAGATGCGGCCCTCGTCGGTGCCCCAGCCGGCCATGTCCTCTTCCAGGCCGGCCTTGAGCGCCCGGGTCTCCAGCGCGGTGGCCTCCGCGGGCGTGGACGCCTGACCCGCGTGGAGCATGCTCCGGGCGCGCTCCAGCTGCGCGCCGTCCATCTCCCGGCCCATGCGGGCCAGGAGGACGTCCTCGGGCTTCTGGCCCGCCGGGGTGCCGCCGTTCATGTCCGCGTACTGCTGCGCGATGGCGTGGCGCTCCGCGGGAGAGCGCTTCTCCAGGATCTTCAGCATGTCCTCGTTGGAGCCGAAGAGGCCGTCCATCTCGGACTGGAGGTTGACCGCGTCGCTCCTGGCCGCGTTGCCCTGGAGCAGGCCCTCCGCGCGCCGCAGGTCGGAGCCCCCCAGCTCGTCCCGGATCTTCGCATCCAGGTTCTTGCCGTAGTGGTCCTGGTAGCTCTGGCGGATCATCGCGATCTGCTCGGGCGTCTTGCCCTCGAGCGTCTTGAAGATCTTGTCCTCGTCGGTGCCCCACCCGGTCATGCCGCCGTCCATGGCCTCGCGCAGGGCGCTGGCGTCCTTGTCCGCCTGGGCCTGGGTGTACGCAGGCGCGGCGGGGGCGGGCGGTGCCGGCGGCCCGGCGACGGGGTTGCGCGTCGCCGCGACGTTCGCGGCCGTAGCGGCCGAGGTGGTAGCGGCGGTAGCGGCCGCCGCGGCCATCGTCCCCAGCGAAAGGCCGGTCCGGGGCTGCGTGCTCTCGAAGCTGGAGCGGTCGCGAGGCGCGGGCTTGGGAGTGGGAGGAGGCGGCGGAGGAGGAGGTGGCGGAGGCTTGGGGGCCGGCGGCTGCTGCGGGAACGTGCGCGGAAGGCCGTTGTTACGAGGTCCGTCGATCGCCATCGTCTGTCTCCGAAGACTTCTCTGCCCTCGGTGGGTCCATTACTGGCGCCCTGGAACCGCGGCGTCCCCCGCCACCGGGTGCAATCCTTTTCCCTATTATCGCATCAACCCGCCCCAGGTTGCCTGATGACCCAGGCGGACCGGAATCTCAGGTAGGCATTGGCCTACACCGTGCGGGTGGCGCGCAGGCGGGGCGGGGTGAAGGACAGCTCGCGCAGCTGGAGCCGGGAGGTGGTGAAGCCGTCGAAGCGCTTGGGGGCCTCTGGCGTGCCGGCGCGGACGGCGACGTGGGACTCCACGTCCAGCTCCATGCGGACGGGCCACAGCCGGTCCAGGGAGAGCAGGCAGCCGCCGTGGCCCTTCGCCTCGGTGTACATGGAGGCTTCGCCTTTGACGTCCGGAGGCGGGCGGAGCGAGGCGGGGACGGGCTGGGGCGTGCGCGGCGTCTCCATCTGGAGGCGCAGGCCCACGGACTGACCATCCCAGGTGCGCAGCTCCACGCGGGTGTTCGCGCCGGTGAGGGCGCCGCTGCCCGCGCCCTTCTCCTCCCAGCGGGCCCCGACGCCCACGGGTTCGCCAGGCAGGAAGGTGCCCAGGTCCTTGAGCAGTCCGGCCATCTGCTGCATCTGGCCGCGCACGGGCGCGGAGAGGTCCGCAGGCAGCTTCCACTCGAAGCCGCTGGAGCGGCCGTTGGGGGCCACCTGGCCTTCGCCCTTCAGGCCGGGCAGGGGAGACAGCTGCGCGCGGGCCGCCTCCACGGTGCGCACGGGCGTGCGCGCGGCGACGAGCAGGTCCACCTCCTCCAGCGTGAAGCGGTAGCGCGCGCTGCCATCCGGGAGCACGCGCAGGACCTCCACGGCCATCACCAGCTGGACCCCCGGCATCGCGGGGCCGGGCCTGGTGCGGCCCGCGTCGCGAAGCGTGGTGGCGGTCTCCGACCTCATGCCGATGCGCTGCACCCCGCCGAACAGGGGGCGCAGCAGGAGGGGCTTCAGGGGGGCCTGACCGCGATGCAGGACGTGCATGGACCGCGACTTTAGCCCCGCCGCGCCGCTTGGGAATCCGGGCGGTGAACGCCGGGTCCGGGTGGGGACCGTGGATGTCTGCGATTTCGCCCCGGCCCCGCTGTATCCGTCGCGATACACCGGGACTGTGTTGTTTTTGGAAAGGGAAGATTCCAGGCAAAGCCAGACAGCGCTGTCTCAGTCTGTGAGTTTGTTTTTCCCAGGCTGCGAGAACGTGCTTCCGAGGGGCGAAACACGTCGCGGAGACAGGATTGATTGTTTATAGACGTGCCGCCCAGGCCCGTCTGGAGGCAGCACTGAAGCGCTCGCACCACAAGATCCTTCCAACTCACTCGGTGTATTGGTTCCTGGCGGGCCTGGCTTTGCTCTACGTGGAGGCCGCGGCGCTCCTGGACCCCCTGGGCGTGCCCCTGCTTCCGCACCAGATGGTCCAGGACGTGCTCCGGAGCGGGTTCGGCTTCTACCTGCTGCTCTTGGGCATCCCCTGCTGCATCTGGGTCCTGGCGTGGCAGGCCCGCGACCTCTTCGCCTGGCTGATGGCGCCGCACACCCTGACGGTGGACGACGAAGCCCTGCGCGCGGACGGCATGCGGATCCGCTGGCGGGACGTGCGGGAGATCATCGAACAGCACGGGGACGACCGCCTCGTCCTGCGCCACACGGGTGGAACGCTGCGGCTGCGGCTGTACCTGTGGAGCGACCCGGACGTCCTGCACGCGGCGGTGCTGGAGCAGGTCGTGTCGCGCCTGCTGGCGCGCGTGAGCCACCAGATCTCCGCGGGGAAGCCGGTGCGCTTCGGGCCGCTCGTCCTGGGCGAGGCGGGGCTCATCCACCGGGGCAGGCTCTGGCGCTGGGACGACATCGAGAGCATCCGCCTCCAGGACGAGGTGGACCAGGGCTCCGCGTCCCGCGACCTGGTCATCGTCGCTCAGGGCAAGGCCCGGAAGTTCGACGAAGCGAAGGTCATCAACTCGCCAGTCCTGCTGGCCTATCTCTCAGACCGGCTGGCCGGCTGACGCACCCACGGGCATCCCGACATGGAAATCTACCGCTCCCCCCAGTCCAAGAAGCAGGCGGAGAAGCCGCGCGCCATCTACTACTCGCGGGGCAAGCTCATCGCGGGCGTGGTCATCTGGGTGGTGGCCACGCTCGGCTTCGGCGCGCTCACCGTGCGGGCGCTCCCGGTGAGCAACATCTGGATCGCCGTCGCGCTCATCACCCTGGCCTCGGCCTGGATGCTGTTCAACTGCATCCGCGCGCTGGGGAAGCTGGACAGCCCCGTGCTGCTCATCGGCCGGGACGGCATCCGCTTCCCGGATGGCGTGCTCATCGCCTGGGGGGACATGGAGGAGAACGTCTACCTCGACCAGTCCTACATGGGCCTGCCGGTCATCAAGATGGTGCAGATCAAGACCACGCTGGCGAAGCCCCGCGTCAAGAAGATGCGGGTCTCCGCGCTCGCCATGGACAGCGACGAGTACATGGCGCTCTGTGACAGCTACAGCCAGGGCGGCGGGGCTCCCGCCGCGCGCTGACCCAAGGCCGCTGCGCGCTTCAGCGCAGCGGGGGACGCAGCACGAGCACGGGCCGGCGGCTCAGCGAGAGCACCTTGCGCGCCACCGACCCGAGCAGGGCTTCCCTCACGCCTCCGTGGCCGCGCGAGCCCAGGCAGAGCAGCTCCGCGTCCATCCGCTCCGCGGCCTGCACGAGCGCGAGCGCCACGTCCTCGCCGTGGAGGACCTCCAGCCGCGTGGTGATCTCCCGGGCATCCAGTCCCTTCGGCACGCGCTCCAGCAGGCGCTGCTTCAGGTCGCGGTGGAGCTCCGCGCCGGAGCGCTCGGGAATCACCGTCACCAGGTGCACCTCCGCGCCCGCGGGCGCCAGCGCGAAGGCGAAGGGGATGGCCTCGTCCGCGAGCGGCGACAGGTCCGTGGCCACCAGCAGCCGCCGCACCTGGGGCAGCGGCACCTCGCCCAGGGAGGCCGCGGAGGCCACCGGCACCACCGCCGCCGACATGGGCGCGAGCCGCAGGGCGTGGTGCGCCACCGAGGCCAGGTTGCCCAGGGCGTTGTGCGGGTGCGTGCCCACCACGAGCAGGTCCGCCTCCTGCTCCCGGGCCAGGTCCACCAGGTGGTCCGCGGCGCGGCCCACCGCCATGCGCAGGTGCACGCGCGGCGAGACGCCCTGGCCCGTGTGCGCCAGCGCCGCCACCTCGCGGTGGAGCACGGCCTCGATGCGGGGCGCCACCTCATCCAGGTTCATGGGGGTGGGCAGCCCCAGGCGCCGGCACTGCTCGAAGGCGTAGTAGACATGCCCCGCCAGCAGCTCGATGGGGCCATCCGCGCCCAGCTCCTCCAGCCAGCGCCGGGCGGCCTCGCTGCCCCGTGAGCGATCCACCCCGAACATCACGCGCAGGGGGCGCTCCCCCTGGAGCCAGGCCTTGAAGGGGGCGGCGTCACGCACCCGCAGGAGCGGCACGGCGCAGTTGCGCGCGATGCGCTCCAGGCTGACCCCCGACCCCAGGCCGGCGGGCTCGTCGCGGGGCGTGCCCACCACCAGCAGCCGCGCCTCGTGCGCGTCGCAGAAGACAGCCAGGGCTCGCGAGGAGCCGCTCTCCAGCAGGGTGGACTCCACCCGCGCCCCCAGCGGCTCCAGCCGCTGGGTCTCCTCGCGCAGCAGCGCCCGCAGGCCTTCGCGCACGGGCTCGGCCGCGACCCGGAGCTGATCCGGGTGGACCTGGTGGACGAGCCAGAGCGTCTGGCCCCGGCGGGCGGCGATTCGCGCGGCCACCTCCGCGGCCTGACGGGAACCTTCGGAGAGGTCGGTTGCGCAGAGGATGGTCATGGCTGGGCTCCGGACGGGGGGAAGGCGCCACACCGGGACGTTCCGGTGGGGCTCGCGCTGGGAGCGCGCCCCATTATAGCCTCCAGGCCTCTTCAGGATGCGTGCCGTCCCACTCCCTCGGGCGTCCCCGGCCCGGCCCGCAAGGGTTGCGGCGCCCGGAGGCATGGGCGCAAAAGCTGCGCGTCCCGGGGACCCGGTCCGCGTCCCCCCTCGCGGCATGGGCTTCGCAACCCGGCGGGGGCATCCCCTGGCGCAGGAGCAACCCGAAATGAGCCTCCCTTGTTGGCTGGACCCCGAGCATGGCCACCGCGTGGAGCGCAGTGGCGCGTGGGGCGAGCGGGCGGTGTCTCGATGAGCGCGGCGAATACCGGGGCGGCGGCGGCGGTGGCGCCGGAGCCGCGCTGGGGCCTCACCCAGCGGGAGGCCGAGGCGCGCCGGGTCCGGCACGGGCCCAACACCCTGACGCGCGAGCAGCCCCGCTCCGCGTGGCTCTTCCTGGGCCGCCAGTTCCGCTCCGGCATGGTGTGGCTGCTGCTGGGCGCGTGCGGCGTGGCGGCGCTGCTGGGCGAAGGCGCGGACGCGGTGGCCATCGCCACCATCGTGGTGCTCAACGCGCTGGTGGGCTTCCTCCAGGAGTACCGCGCGGACCGCGCCGTGCTGGCCCTGCGCGCGCTCACCGCTCCCAGCGCGCGGGTGCTGCGCGACGGCGTGAGCGCCGTGATTCCGGCGTCCCAGGTGGTGCCGGGGGACGCGCTGGTGCTGGAGGCAGGGGACGTGGTGGCGGCGGACGCGCGGCTGCTGTCGGCGCATGCGCTGCTCACGCTGGAGGCGGCGCTCACCGGGGAGAGCACGCCGGTGGACAAGCAGGTGGGCGCGCTGCCGGACACCACCCCGCTGGCGGAGCGCAAGGACCGCGTCTTCATGGGGACCTCCGTGGCGGCGGGCACGGCGGTGGCGGAGGTGACGGCCACCGGCATGGACACGGAGCTGGGCCGCATCGCGCACCTGGTGCGCACGGCGCAGGAGCCCCAGACGCCGCTGCAACAGCGCCTGGAGGGCGTCACCCGCATGCTGCTGGTGCTGTGCGTGGCCGTGGGCGCGCTGGTGGCGGGCCTGGGGCTGGCGCGGGGACAGGCGGGGGTGGAGCTGTTGCTCGCGGCGGTGGCGCTCGCGGTCGCGGCGGTGCCGGAGGGCCTGCCCACGGTGGTGACGCTCGCGCTCGCCGTGGGCGTGCAGCGCATGGTGAAGGGGCACGTGCTCGTGCGGCGGATGCAGGCGGTGGAGGCGCTGGGGGCCGCCACGGTCATCTGCACGGACAAGACGGGCACGCTCACCCAGGGAATCATGGAGGTGCGCGAGGTGTGGCCCCCGGAGTCCACCCAGCGCGTGCTGGAGG
>NZ_RAWC01000440.1:0-1580 GCF_003611685.1 Corallococcus sp. CA049B
TATAAGAGACAGCCCTGGAGGGGTGGGTGGCCCTGGAGGAGTGGGTGGCCAGGGTGGGCAGGGCGGACTGGGTGGAGCGGGCGCCAAAGAGACCACCACCGTTGCTCCCAACGACGTCATCATCGAAAGCGGCGTCGGGGGTCAGGGAGGCAGTGGTGGTCAGGGTGGCAAGGGAGGTGCCGGAGGAGGTGGCGGAGGAGGGCCTTCGGTCGGCACGTGGTGTGTCAGCTCGACCATCGTCAGGTCACAACCGTTCGATGCGAAAATTGGTCCTGGAGGACTGGGTGGCATCAGCGAACTTGATGCCGGCGTCGTAGGCGTCTCTCGGGAATCCATCGACTGCACCTTCGTGGACGCCGGAACGCCCTGACTCACTGCATCGCCCGCTGGGTGACACCAGCGGGTGAGAAAACGCGACCTGGGGGCAGGTGCCTGTTTGCTTGCCCGGCGTGCACCGGGCCCTGACTTCGCTTCCCGGGATTTCACCTGTTACGCTCCCCCGTGGTGGAGATGTCTTCCGAGCTGATCTGCGAAACCTGCGGCCTCACCGTTCCGTCCGAGACGGCGGTATGCCCTCGCGATGGCACCGTCGTGCTGTCGTCGTTCCAGCCGACTCCACCGGAACCGAAGGTCATCGTGGAGCACCCCGGTACCGAAGCGACCGCCATCACCGACCCCCTCATCGGCCTGAAGCTGGGCGAGTACGAGCTGCGCGCACGCATCGGCGTGGGCGGCATGGGGCTCGTCTACGAGGGCATCCAGCCCCTTATCGGCAAGCGCGTCGCCGTGAAGGTGCTGCGCCCTGAACTGGCGCACTCGTCAGAACAGGTGGCCCGCCTCCTCGCGGAGGCCCGCGCCGTCAACGCCATCCGCCACCGCGGCATCATCGACATCTTCGGCTTCGGCCAGCTCCCGGACGGTCGCCAGTACATCGTCATGGAGTACCTGGATGGCCAGCCGCTGGACGCCATCCTCGCGGAGAAGGGCCGCCTCCCCGTCCCGGAGGCCCTGTCCCTCCTGGATGAGGTGCTCGCCGCCCTGGGCGCCGCGCACGGCGCGGGCGTGGTGCACCGCGACCTGAAGCCCAGCAACATCTTCCTCGTGCGCCAGCCGGACGGCTCGCGCTACGTGAAGCTGCTGGACTTCGGGCTCGCCAAGCGCGGCGAAGGCCCCACCGGCCGCACCGCGCAGACGCGCACCGACATGGTCGTCGGCACTCCGGAGTACATGGCGCCCGAGCAGGCCCGCGGCCAGTCCGTGGGGCCCATGACGGACCTGTACGCCATGGGCGTCGTCACCTTCGAAATCGTCACCGGCCGGCTGCCCTTCATCGGCAGCTCCCCGGTGGACCTGCTCATGAAGCACGTGGAGGCGCGCCCTCCCCGGCCGTCGGAGTTCGTCCCCGACCTGCCGCCCGCGGTGGACGCCTTCATCCTGCAGATGCTCACCAAGGACCCGGAGACGCGCCCCAACTCCGCGGATCCCCTGCGTCAGCACCTGTCCAAGCTGCGCCGCACCCTGCGCGCCACGCGCACCAACCCCACCGCGCCCGCTCCCGTCGAGCCCGCGCCGTCCAAGCC
>NZ_RAWC01000441.1:0-1555 GCF_003611685.1 Corallococcus sp. CA049B
CCCTGACACCGCGCCCCGCCAGCTCACCGCCGACGTCCACGTGTTCGACGCCCCCTTCTCCCTCTTCGGCGTCCCCGTGGGAGGCCGGATGACGGTCCTCCGCCTGCCGGACGGCGGGCTGTGGGTGCACTCGCCTGTCGCCTTCACCCCGGAGCGGAGAGCCGCCGTGGCGGCCCTGGGGCCCGTGCGCTTCCTCGTGGCCCCCAACCTCTTCCACCACCTGCACCTGCCGGACTGGGCCGCGGCCTTCCCCGACGCCCGCGTGGTGGCGCCCAAGGGGCTGCGCGCGAAGAGGCCGGCGCTGCGAATCGACCTGGAGCTGGAGGACCTGCCGGACCCCGCCTGGGCCCCCGTGCTGGACCAGATGCACGTGCGCGGCATGCCCCAGCTCAACGAGTTCCTCTTCTTCCACCGCCCGTCCCGCACCGCCATCGTCACCGACCTGGCCTTCCACTACGCGCACTCGGAGGGCTGGAAGCTGCGCGCGTACCTGTGGCTGGACGGAGTCCTGGGCAGGTTCGCCGCCCCGCGCTTCCTGCGCCTGTTCACCCAGGACCCGGAGGCCGTGCGCGCCTCACTCCAGCGTGCGCTGGAGTGGGACGTGGAGCGCGTCGTCGTCTGCCACGGCCAGGTGCTGGAGCACGGCGGCCAGAAGGCCCTCCACGACGCCTTCTCCCGGCTGTAGGTCGCGGTACGTCCTGCCTCCGCGTCCCAGGGGAGTGTCGCCTGCTGCACTCCACGCCGCGCCGCGCTACAAGGGAACCTCCTCTTTCCTGAGTTCCCCCCCAGGAGGTTCATTCCATGCGGTCCATTCTTTCGTCCGTGGGCGCGGTCGCGGTGTGCCTTGTCGCGGGCTCCGCGTTCGCCAACTCCACTGGCATCAACGGGCGCAGCGGCAAGCAGAGCGTGTCCTGCACCGCGTCCGGCTGCCACGGCGGCGGTTCGAGCGCCCCCACGGTGACGCTGGAAGGGCCCACGGCGCTGACGGCGGGCCAGACGGGCCAGTACTCGCTGATCATCAGCGGCGGTCCTGGCGCGAAGGCCGGCATGAACGTGGCCGTGGATGGCGCGACGCTGACCGCGGGCTCGGGCACGAAGGTGGTGAGCGGCGAGCTGACGCACTCGCTGCCCCAGGCCTTCTCCAACGGCTCGGCGCGCTTCGACTTCTCCCTGGTGGCCCCGGCCACCAACGGCACCTACAAGGTGTACGCCGCCGGCAACTCCGTGAACGGCGACAAAGCCGCCACGGGGGACTCGCACGCCAACGCCACGCTGGACGTCGTCGTCACCGGCGGCAGCGACCCCGTCACGCCGGATGACACGAAGGACGAGGGCGGCTGCTCCGCGGCCACCAGCGGCGCTCCGGCGGTGCTCATCGCCGTGTTCGCGGCGCTGGCCGCGCGCCGCCGCCGTCAGTCCCGCCAGGGCTGAGACCGGGCTTCACGCCTGCCTGCCCCCCAGTCAGGCCCCTGGGGGCGGGACGACAGCGCGAGGGCGGGCGGCCTACCATCGCCCCCCCTGATGCGAACGAGCCCCCTCCTCACCGCCCTGTTCG
>NZ_RAWC01000442.1:0-1544 GCF_003611685.1 Corallococcus sp. CA049B
TCGCCGGAGGAGCTGGTGCGGCTGGTGCGCGTGGGCAGCGGCGAGCTGGTGGACTTCGAACGGGACGCCACGCTGCACGGCCTCATCGAGCGGCAGGTGGCGCGCACCCCGGATGCCCCGGCCGTGGTGTTCGGGGAGACGGCGTTGACGTACCGGCAGCTCGACACGAGGGCCAACCAGCTCGCGTGGCGGCTGCGCTCGCTGGGCGTGGGGCCGGAGGTGAAGGTGGCGCTGTGCCTGGAGCGTTCGGTGGAGGCCCTCGTGGCGCTCCTCGCGGTGCTCAAGGCCGGTGGTGCCTTCGTCCCGATGGACCCCGGAGCCCCGCCAGCGCGCAGGGACTTCGTGTTGAAGGACAGCGGCGCGGCCGTGCTCGTCACGACCGAAGCCGCCTGCGGGGACTGGAGCCCCTACGGCGTCCACGAGGTGTGGCTGGATGTCGAGCAGACCGGCCTGGGCGCTCTCTCGCATGAGCCCCTGCCCGTCCTGACGGGGCCGGAGCACCTGGCGTACGTGCTGTACACGTCCGGCTCCACGGGCAAGCCGAAGGGCGTGATGGTGCAACACCGCACCATCCTCAACATGCACCGGGCCTTCATCCGCGCCTTCTACGCGGGCCAGCCGCGTGGACAGCGCGTCAGCGTCAACGCGCCGCTGTACTTCGACGCGGTGATGGACCGCGTGGTGCAGCTCATCGACGGGCACTGTCTCCACATCGTCCCGGACGCGCTGCGCGTGGATCCAGAGGCGATGCTCGCGTGGCTGGAGCAGCACCGCATCGACTCGTTCGACTGCACGCCCGCGCAGCTCAAGCCGCTCCTGGCGGCAGGGATGCTGGAGCGGGACTGGGTGCCGCCCCTCGTGATGATGGGAGGCGACGCGCTGGACGCGGAGTCGTGGAGGAAGCTGGCCGCGACGGACCGCACGCGCGTCTTCAACGGCTACGGCCCCACGGAGTGCACGGTCTGCACGGCGGGCGTCACCATCCAGGGGAGCCTCCGCGCGGAGCCCTTCATCGGCCGGCCCGTGGCGAACCTGAACGCGTACGTGCTGGACTCCAGGCAGCGCCTGGTGCCCTTCGGCACGCCGGGAGAGTTGTGCTTCTCCGGCGAGAGCGTCACCCGCGGCTACCTGGGCCGGCCGGACCTGACGGCCGAGCGCTTCGTGCCGGATCCGTTCAGCGCGGAGCCCGGAGCGCGCCTCTACCGCACGGGCGACAAGGGCCGCTGGAGGCCGGACGGGACGCTGGAGTTCATGGGCCGCCTGGACTTCCAGGTGAAGCTGCGCGGCTACCGCATCGAGTTGGGCGAAGTCGAAGCCACACTGCGCACGCACGCGGGCGTCAGTGACGCGCTGGCCCTGGTGCGCGAGGACGTGCCGGGCGACGCGCGGCTCGTGGCCTACGTGGTGACGGACGGCGACACGGAAGGACTGCGCGAGCACCTGCGCCGGCACCTGCCGGAGTACATGGTGCCGTCCGCCTTCGTCACCCTGCCCGCCCTGCCGCTGACGCCCAACGGCAAGGTGGACCGCAAGGCGCTGCCCTC
>NZ_RAWC01000443.1:0-1527 GCF_003611685.1 Corallococcus sp. CA049B
GGCCGCCCCTCTTCCGTCCAGCCCTGAACGCAGCGCGGGAGGCCGGGGCGCGATGCTGGTGGGCATTGGCATCCTGGCGTCGCGCTTGATGGGGCTGGTGCGCGAGCGGGTCTTCGCGCACTACCTGGGCAACGCGGAGGCCGCCGCCGTCTTCAAGGCCGCGCTGCGCATCCCCAACTTCCTCCAGAACCTCTTTGGTGAAGGCGTGCTGTCGGGCTCCTTCATCCCCGTCTATGCCCAGCTGCTGGGCAAGAAGGACGCGGACGAGGCGGACCGGGTCGCGGGCGCGGTGTTCGGCCTGCTGGCCATGGCCACCGCCGTGATGGTGGCGCTGGGCATGCTGGCCACTCCGCTGTTCGTGGACCTCATCGCGCCGGGCTTCGAGGGCGGCGAGCGCGACCTGGCCGTGCGGCTGGTGCGCATCCTCTTCCCGGGCACGGGCTTCCTGGTGCTGAGCGCGTGGTGCCTGGGCATCCTCAACAGCCACCGGCGCTTCCTGCTGTCCTACCTGGCGCCCGTGGTGTGGAACGTCGTCATCATCGCCACGCTGCTGGTGGTGGGCAGCCTGCAGGGCACGTCCGGGGGGCGCGCCGCGGAAGAGGCCGTGACGGAGTGGCTGGCCTATGGCGTGGTGCTGGGCAGCTTCCTCCAGTTCGCGGTGCAGGTGCCCACGGTGATGCGGCTGCTGGGCCACTTCCGCCCGGTGGTGTCGCTGGCCAGCGCGTCCGTGCGCCAGGTGCTGAAGAACTTCGGCCCGGTGGTGCTGGGGCGCGGCGTGGTGCAGTTCAGCGCGTGGGTGGACACCGCCTTCGCGTCGCTCATCTCCAACCGCGCGCTGTCGTCGCTCCTCTACGCGCAGACCATCTACCTCATCCCGGTGAGCCTCTTCGGCATGGCGGTGTCCGCCGCGGAGCTGCCGGAGATGGCGCGCGCCACGGCGGAAGGGGATGCCCAGGCGCACGCGAAGCTGCGAAGCCGCATCGACTCGGGCTCGCGCCGCATCGCCTTCTGGGTGGTGCCCTCCGCCGTCGCCCTCTTCTTCCTGGGAGACCTGGTGAGCGGCGCGCTGCTGCAGACGGGCCGCTTCGGCGCCTCGGACTCGCGCTACCTCTGGTACCTGCTGATGGGCGCGGCGGTGGGCCTGGTGGCGTCCACCGTGGGACGGCTCTACGCCTCCGCCTTCTACGCGCTGAAGGATCCGAAGACGCCCCTGCGCTACGCCATCGTGCGCGTGTCCCTGGGGACGGTGAAGGCCTGGTTCCTGGCGCTGTGGCTGCCGGAGCGGCTGGGCCTGCCCCGGGAGCTGGGCGCGGCGTTCCTCACCCTGTCCAGCGGCATCGTCGCCTGGGTGGAGAGCACGCTCCTGCGCCGCAAGCTGCGCTCCATCGTCGGGCCCGTGGGCCTGCCTTCGGGCCTGCTGCCCCGGCTCTACGGCGCGGCGGTGGTGGGCGGGCTCGTGGCCCTGGCCGTCAAACAGGGGCTCACCGGCCTCCTGGGCCCCATGCCCGGGGTGGGGGCGGAGTGGGG
>NZ_RAWC01000444.1:0-1519 GCF_003611685.1 Corallococcus sp. CA049B
GGGGACAGGCGGCCAACAGCCCTGTCCGAAATCTCCACAGCGGCCGGGGGCAGGCGGGCGGGGAGGATTTCCCGGGACATTGCCGCCCGTTGCAGGCAGTGTGGCCCAAGCCCTGGACGGCACCGGGAATCGTTCCGGACGCACAGGGGTTCCAAGACGTTCGCAGGTGCCTCGGGCCATTGATTGGCCTGACCGCGTACCGCAAGGCGCCCCCGCAATACCGCGGGAGGGCGCGCTGCGCGGTCGGTCCCCCGCTTGAGGGGGAGTGCGCCGACCCTCCTTATTCGGGATTTCATGACTTTCGACGAACTGCAGTTGACTGATTCGCTCCTCAAGGCCGTCAAGGCGGAGGGCTACACCACGCCGACGCCCATCCAGGCGAAGGCGATTCCCCATGCCCTGGCGGGCAAGGACGTGCTGGGCGTGGCCCAGACGGGCACGGGCAAGACGGCGGCGTTCGCGCTGCCCATCCTCCAGCGGCTGTCGGCGAAGGCGCCCGCGGGCGGCGCGCGTCCGGTGCGCTGCCTGGTGCTGACGCCCACGCGCGAGCTGGCCAGCCAGGTGAGTGACAGCTTCGTCACCTACGGCAAGAACCTGCCCCTGCGGCACGCGGTGGTGTTCGGCGGCGTGGGCCAGAATCCGCAGGTCCAGGCGCTGCGCCAGGGCGTGGACATCCTGGTGGCGACGCCGGGGCGCCTGTTGGATCTCATCGACCAGGGGTTCGTGACCCTGCGCGCGCTGGAAGTGTTCGTGCTGGATGAGGCGGACCGCATGCTGGACATGGGGTTCATCCACGACGTGCGGCGGGTCATCAAGGTGCTGCCGCAGGTGCGCCAGACGCTGTTCTTCAGCGCGACGCTGCCGCCGGACATCATGGACCTGGCGCGCAACATCCTGAAGGAGCCGGTGCGCGTGGAGGTGTCGCCCGCGTCCAGCACCGCGGACACGGTGAGCCAGCAGGTCTACTTCGTGGAGCGCGAGGAGAAGCGCGCGCTGCTCACGCACCTGCTCCAGGACGCGAAGGCGATTCCGCGCGCGCTGGTGTTCACGCGCACGAAGCACGGCGCCAACCGCGTGGCCAAGCAGCTGACGGCGGCGGGCGTGCGCGCGGACGCCATCCACGGCAACAAGAGCCAGAACGCCCGTGAGCGCGCGCTGGACGAGTTCCGCGCCGGCACCCTGCGGGTGCTGGTGGCCACGGACATCGCGGCGCGCGGCATCGACATCGACGGGCTGTCGCACGTGTTCAACTACGACCTGCCCAACGTGCCGGAGCAGTACGTGCACCGCATCGGCCGCACGGGCCGCGCGGGCGCCAGCGGCCAGGCCGTGTCCTTCTGCGACTCCGAGGAGCGCGCGTACCTGCGCGACATCGAGCGCACCATCCGCCGCAGCGTGCCGGTGGTGGCGGACGCCGCGTTCCGCTCGCACCTGCCCCCTCCCCTGCCCGGTGACGTGGAGGAGACCCGTCCTCCGATGAACCGGGGTGGCCGGGGCCAGTCGCGCGGCGTCCGCCACC
>NZ_RAWC01000445.1:0-1517 GCF_003611685.1 Corallococcus sp. CA049B
CTCCCGGCCCCCTCCCGGGCCCGGTCCGCCGCCGTTCAGGCCCCGGAGTCGGCTCAGGGCTCGGGCAGTCCGTCCGGCCGCCCGAGCGCCATGGACAGGGCCTTCAGCACCACGCGGGACTTGAGGAGCATCTCCTCCAGTTCGGCCGCCGGGTCCGAGAGCGCCACGATGGCTCCGCCCGCGCCGATGCTCACCTCGCCGGGGCGGACCACCGCCGTCCGGATGACGACGTTCAGGTCCGCCGCGCCGGTGGCGGAGAAGTACCCGATGGCGCCCGAGTACACGCCCCGGGCCTCCCCCTCCAGGCGGTCGATGAGCTCCATCGTGCGCTCCTTGGGGGCCCCCGTCATGGAGCCTCCCGGGAAGGCGGCGCGCACCGCGTCCACGGCGGTGAGCCCCGGGCGCAGGTGGCCCCGGATGGTGCTCACCAGTTGGTGCACCGTGGCATACGACTCCACGTGCATGAGCCGGGGGACGTGGACCGAGCCCACCTCGCACACGCGCCCGAGGTCGTTGCGCACGAGGTCCACGATCATCAGGTTCTCCGCCCGGTCCTTCTCCTGGGAGCCCAGCTGTTGGCGCAGCTGGTCGTCCTCGGCTGGCGTGGAGCCGCGGCGCAGGGTGCCCTTGATGGGCTTCGACTCCACCCACCGCTCGGCGTCCACGCGCAGGAAGCGTTCGGGGGAGGAGCAGGCGATGCCCAGCGCTCCCATGCGGAGGTAGGCGGCGTAGGGCGCGGGGTTCAGCCGGCGCAGGCTGCGGTACAGGTCCAGGGGCTCGACGTGCGTCCGGGCGAGGAGCTTGTTGGTGAGGCAGACCTCGTAGGTCTCGCCTTCGTGGAGCTGTTCCATGCAGCGCTGGATGTCGGCCAGGTAGGTCTCGCGGTCCCTGGCGAGGCGGACCGGGAAGGGGGCTCCAGTGCGTGGCTCGAGGGGCGCCAGAGGGGGCAGGGTGCGCAGGCTGGATTCCGTGGCGTCGAACCAGGCCTGGACCTGAGCCGCCTCGTGTTCGGGGGCGAGCGCGACGAGATAGACCGTGCGTTCGAGGTGGTCCCAGGCCAGCAGCCGGTCCGCCAGGATGAGGCTGACGTCTGGATCCGGTGAGGCATGCGGGGTGGTCGCGCCGCAGTCGTGCTTCAACTCGTAGCCGAGGTGGCCCACGAAGCCGCCCTGGAAGTCGAAGGGCAGCCCGGACGGGGCCACTCGCAGCCGTGTCAGCTCCTGCTGGAGGAATTCGAACAGCTCGGTGGAGTGCGCTTCTGTTCCCTGACTCCGGTGCACGGTGAGCCGGCGTGGGTTCACCTGGTAGTGGATGACGGCGCTGTGTGGGCCGGTTGCGTCGCCCATGAAGGAGAAGCGTGACAGGCCGGCCTCGACGCGGCTGCTGTCCAACCAGAAGGCGTGGTCCCTGCCTCCGAGGAGCGTGACGAAGGCCTGCTCCGGGGCGGCTTCGAGGCGCAGCTTCCGGTGATGGACCCGGAAGATTCCAGGCGGGGGGAGGGGCGTTCTCTCCTGGGG
>NZ_RAWC01000446.1:0-1507 GCF_003611685.1 Corallococcus sp. CA049B
GAGCAGCCCCGGGCGCAGGGGTGTCACCAGGTCCAGCCACCGGGTGCGGCGCAGCAGGTCGACCCCGGCACAGTCGGCCGCCTGGAACAGGGGTTCGAACTGTTCGAAGCCCGGGGCCTTGGGGCCCGTCCATGTCTCCGGGCCGCCGGTGATCATCACCCCGTGCACGGCGAGCGTGGTGTCGGCGAGCGTGATTTCGGCGGGGTCCCGCGTGGGACGCAGGCCGCCCCGCCGTCCCCGTTCCAGCAGGCGGGCTTCCACCAGGCGGTCCACCACCTCGTGCACCAGCGACTCCGGCACGCGCAGCCGCGTGGCCAGCTCCCGGGGCAGGGGCGGGGTGGCGCCATCCACCCAGCACAGGGTGACGTCCTGGGCGACGCGCGCGCCCACCAGCTCGTGCGCGCGCGGGTGGCTGCCGAAGGCGAAGAGGGAGTCGCGGAAGGAGACGTGCTCCACGGCGTAGGACAGCCGGGCGCCGAACAGCATCACCAGCCAGCTCACGTACACCCAGGCGAGGAACAGGGGCAGGGCGCCCAGCGACGCGTAGAGGGGGTTGTAGAGGAAGCTGCGCGCGGCGAACTCGGCGTACACCTGCTTCGCCAGCATCCAGCCCAGGCCGGCCACCAGTCCGCCCGCCAGCGCCGAGCGCACGCGCACGTGGGCGTAGGGCGTCCAGAGGTACAGCAGCGTCAGGCTGCCCATGGCGATGAGCATGGTGCCCACCCCGATGAAGAACGGCGCGGAGGGGGCGTGGCTCTGCAGCAGCATGCGGACCCGGCCCGTGCCGGAGAAGGAGATGGCCAGGAAGATGGGCCCCAGCAGCAACAGGCCCGCGTAGATGGACAGGCGCGTCAGCCACGGGCGCTGGCGCCGGATGCCCCACAGCTCGTTCACCGCGCCGTCGATGTGGCGCAGCAGCGAGCCCGCTGACAACAGCACCGCGAGGAAGCCCACGCTGCCCACCGCGATGGAGTCGCCCGGGTGCAGGAACCGGTCGAGCAGGGCGGCGGACTCCTCGCTGACCCCCGGCGCCAGCACCTCGGAGATGACGAAGCGCAGCTTCCGCTGGAACTGCTCCTGGTGGAGCGTGCGCAAGAGCACGATGCCCACCGTCAAGAGCGGCACCAGCGAGAACATGCTGATGTACGTGAGCGCGGCGGCGCGCAGGCGCAGGTTCTCGCCCATGAAGCCGCGCGCCACGGTGCGCCCCGCGAAGAAGATGTCCGCCGCGAAGCGCCCCGCCGACGTGGCCCCGAGGGGTGCCCACGCGCGGGCCGCTGTCTGGACCGCCCAGGCCCGTGCGCGCACCAGCGAACGCCGCACGCGCCAGGACAGCTTCCGGAGCCTCAAGACTCCCTCCCGGTGTGCTTCCAGCCCGGTACGGCCAGGGCGCGGGAGTCCACGAGCGTGCGAAGGCGCGAAGGCGAGCGGTTCATCCCGGGCGATTCAGATGGGGCCAGGGACTCGACGACACCCCCGGCGTGGAAGTGCCACCGTAGCCAAACCC
>NZ_RAWC01000447.1:0-1461 GCF_003611685.1 Corallococcus sp. CA049B
GACTTGGGGGGCCGTTCGGGCTTGCGAGGCATGGGCGCGGCACTGTAGCCGCGCTTGAGGCGGCGACAGTGTTCTTCCGTTAGTGCCGGGCCGGTTCGTCGGGGTCCTCGCCCTCGGCGGAGCCCGGCGTCCTGCCCGGCTCGTCGCCGTCCGCCATGCGGTGGGGCTCCTCCTCCAGCCCGCCGTCCTCGGCCGTCTCGGGCGTGCGGCCGGGCTCCTCCAGTGCGTCCTCGTGGGATGGCGCCTGACGGCCAGGGCCGGGCTCGGTGCCTCCCACGATCATCGACTCGTAGGGCATGTGGTTCACGCGGTGCTCCTTTCCGTCAGGTTCGGACGTTCCAGGAAAGGTAGCGACGCGCGGGCATCCCGCCGCGAGGGGTGGGGTGTCCCCCTGCCTGCTCAGGGGTCGTCCCTGCCCGGGAAGTGCTTGCGCACGGTGTGCAGCGCGGCCAGCCAGAGCCGGGCCTCGTTGCGGGTGAGCCGGGAGCGGCGCAGGGGCGCGACCAGGTCCCGCACCGCCGTGCGCCCGGGCTTTTCGTCCACGAGGAAGCCGCCCGTGCTCAAGAGTTCCTCCAGTGTGGCCTCCACGCGGGCCAGCTCCGCGTCCGTGGCGGCCAGGGGCAGGGGGCCCGGCGGCGGCGCGCTGTCCGCCAGGTGCGCCATGCGGACCTCGTAGGCGTAGAGCAGCACCGCCTGCGCCAGGTTGATGGAGGGCTGCTCCGGCGCGGTGGGCACCGCGGACAGGTCGTGGCAGCGCTCCACCTCCGCGTTGGTGAGGCCGCTTCTCTCATCCCCGAAGACGAGCGCCACCGGCCCCTGCTTCGCCCTCGCTATCAGCTCCTCCCCCACGGCCCGGGGCGACAGGCGGCGCTTTCCCTCCACCTTGCGGGAGCTGGTGCCCACCACCCAGACGCAGTCGGACACCGCCGCGTCCAGCGTGTCCGGGCGCTTCACCCCACCCAGCACGTCCTCCGCGTGCACCGCGAGCCGGTGGGCGGGACCCAGGTCCTCCACCTCCGGCGTCACCCAGGCCCAGTCGGACAGGCCGCAGTTCTTCAGGGCGCGGGCGGCGGCACCCAGGTTCTCCGCGTTGCGCGGGCGCATGAGGACGAATCGGACGGGCAGCACCATGGCGGCGCACCCTACCGCCCTGGTGCGCGTCGCAGGGACCCCAGTTGACCGCCGAGGTGTCTCACCGCCAGTCTGCACCGCGAAATCCCGCGTCCCGCGCGTCCAGCAGGCCACCCGCGAGTGTGGCTGCCCGGACACCCTGTGGGCCCGCGGACGCGCATGGGGGAGCGCCGGCACGTGGTCGCCGGGCCGCACTTCCCGTGCGCCTCCAAGGCTCCACGCGCGGCACGCGGCATGAAATCGGATCCGCCGCCACCTCCTGGAGGAAACATGTCCCCGCAGTCCCCTGTCCCGCCGAAGGCCGCGCGCGCTCCCCGTGCCCGCTGGCTC
>NZ_RAWC01000448.1:0-1429 GCF_003611685.1 Corallococcus sp. CA049B
GTCCAGAAAGACGAAAGCCCAGCCTCCATGGGGAGACTGGGCTTCGAGGACTCACCTCAAGGGGTGAGTCGAAGGTTCAGCTCGTTCAGGCGGCGCGAACGTTCTGCGCCTGCAGACCCTTGGGGCCCTTGGTGACTTCGAACTCCACCTTCTGGCCCTCGGCCAGGGTGCGGAAGCCATCCATGTTGATCGCAGTGTGGTGGCAGAAAACGTCTTCGCCATTGTCCTGCGCGATGAAACCGAAGCCCTTCGCGTCGTTGAACCACTTCACGGTACCAAATGCCATTGTGAGTCTCTTCTCTTTCTCTGCTCTGAACAGGTGTGAGGCTCGCGCCTTCCACCGGTGCCGGAACGAACACCGCCCCGGCACGCCGGGCACTCTACCCACTTCCAGCCCGAACACCACTCCCAAGGGTGGAATCCTGCCGGAAGCCGTCCTTCATCCGACACAACGGACTGGGACAGGCCCGGCAGAAGAACATCCCATGCCCCGGCGGGCATTCCGGACCCCTTCACACTTCTTCACCGCCGCCGGGCGTGGGCTTCACACCCGCCCTCTACCTTGAGCTCCGTCAGCAACGACACGGGCCCGCCGGTTCGGCGCCCGCCTGCTTCCTGGAGCCAAGACCATGTTCGGATTCATTTTCGGTACCGCCTGCCTCGCCGGTCTCTTCGCCACCCTGCGCCGGGGGCGCTACGGCCACCACGCCTACGCCTACGGCCGTGGAGGCCGCTTTGGCATGCGCCCCCGGCTGCGCTGGCTCTTCGAGCGGCTGGAGACCTCCCCCGGCCAGGAGAAGGTCATGGTGAAGGCGGTGGAGAACGTGCGCGAGGCCTTCGCCAAGGTGAAGGACCAGTGGGGCCCCAGCCGCACGTCGCTCGCGGGCTCGCTGCGAGGAGAGCACTTCGACGGCGCCATGCTGCGCGAGCTGTTCAGCCGCCACGACGTGGCGCTGGAGACGCTGCGCAACGCCGTGCAGGACGCCCTGTCCCAGGTGCACGAGGCGCTGGAGCCCAACCAGCGCCGCGAGCTCGCGGACATCATCGAGCACGGCTGGGGTCAAGGCTGGCAGGGCCGCGGCTGGCACGGCCGGCGCTGCGGCGGGTACGGCCGCTGGGGTGGCCGCCCCCACAACGATGACGGCCCCGCGTCCTTCGTCTGAAGCCCCCTGCCCTCTTCCTGGAGATTGCCCATGCGCCACCGTCTGCTCGTCGTCCTCCTCGCCGCGGGTGCCCTCGGAGGCTATGCCTCCGGCTTCGCGAGCCTCGCCCGCAACCACCGCTCCCACTGCCACCGGGGTGACTGGGGCGGCCCCGCCTACCGCGACGGGATGCCGCCGTACTGGGACTGGCACGCGCCCAGGCCGCGGGGCACCGC
Organism: Corallococcus sp. CA049B; assembly: GCF_003611685.1. Taxonomy (NCBI): domain Bacteria; kingdom Pseudomonadati; phylum Myxococcota; class Myxococcia; order Myxococcales; family Myxococcaceae; genus Corallococcus; species Corallococcus sp. CA049B. Next base: position 1,379 of record NZ_RAWC01000448.1, read on the forward strand.
CGGCCCCGCCGACGCACCGGGAGCGCGTTAGGATTCGCCCCCGCCCATGCC
>NZ_RAWC01000449.1:0-1416 GCF_003611685.1 Corallococcus sp. CA049B
TACTACTTGATCAGATGCGTGACGGTCCTCGAGGAGGAGCGCGAGCGCCGAGTCTGCGGAGGCACAGCGGGCAATGGCCGAGGCGGCGCAGTAGCAGATGCTGAAGCCGCCGACGCACCTGGGGCAGCGTCCAGGGAATCCTCCTCCGGGGGGAAAAGCGCTCGACGGAGCGCGAGGAAGCCATGGGCCACCATGCAGAGCGTGGCGTGGTGGTGAAAGCCTCTCCAGGTGCGGCCCTCGAAGTGGTCCAGGCCGACTTCGCCCTTCATCTCCTGGTAGTCGCGCTCGACGCGCCAGCGCAGCTTCGCCAGGGTGACGAGGCGTTTGAGAGGCGTGTCTTCCGGCAGAGACGAGAGGTAGTACTTCGTTGGCGCGGCCTCGCCCGGTGGCCACTCGCACAAGAGCCACTCGGGAGCGCCGGGCGCCTTGCGCACGACATGGCCTTCAGCGACCTGGATTCGCACCGCGGCGAAAGTGGAGGACTGCGTGCCGCGGCTGCCCTCGCGCCAGCTGATGCGGCGGTACTCCTCCTCAGGTAACTGGCGTGCCAATTCTTCAATCGTCCAGGGCTGCACGCCGCTGTCGTCGACGAAGCGAGTCCGAGGGCGTCCGTACGTGCCCGCCTTCTTCACCGGCAGGTGTGGCGTCGCCCCCGGAGGCCACACCTTGTGCTGCCCCGGCACCGCCACGAGGTAGGGCAGCCCGCGTGCCGTGAGGCCTTCGCGAAACTCCCGGCAGTTGCCATACCCCGCATCCGCCAGGACGACGTGCTTGCGCACGCCCCACTTCAGCGCGTCGTCCAGTTGCGACAGCGCCAATTCCCATTTGCGCGTGGCGCCCACCTCCTCGGGGACTCCGGCCGCCTTGCGCCGGGCCTTGTCCGTCACCCACTCCTCGGGCAGGTACAACCGCATGCCGATGCACCCGCTGCCACGAGGCCCCGCCAGGTGCAGGCTGACGGCCACCTGGCAGTTGTCCGTGCGCCCCAGCGTCCCCGAGTACTGACGGGCGACTCCCACCGAGTGCTTCCCCTTCTTTGGAAAGCCCGTGTCGTCCACCACCAGTGCTTCCACCTCCGGCAGCCGCTCTTCCAGCTTCCGCGCCAGTCGCTCCCGCAGCGCCTCGTCGCTCCACGTCCCTTGCGAGACGCACTGCTGCAGTCGCTGGCGCATTGCCTCGACTTCCCCGGCGTCCTCCACCAGCCGGGCCGCCATCGGCTCGATGCTCTTGCGCTCCCCATCCAGCAGCAGGCCCGTCACGTAGGCTTCCATGGCGCGCCGTCTCTCCAGTCGCCCCATGCCGGCGACCATCTCCTCAAGGTAGGCGCCCAGTGCCTCGTCCAGCTTCTTGAGCTGCGCGGGTGTCATCCCGACCGTAGATCACGCCTGCCACCCGCCTTCAAGTGACCGGGTAGTA
>NZ_RAWC01000044.1:0-52355 GCF_003611685.1 Corallococcus sp. CA049B
TCAAACTCTCCAATTGTATTCTTGGTTTGCTTGAACCGGCGTTCCCCGAGACCCGGCTAAGGAGTCTCGGCTCGCTGATTCGTCGGCACTTCCCTCTCGCTGCGCTTTTCAGCGCTGCTCTTGAGGTGAAGCGCCCTCAAAAAATTGACTGCGGGTTTCCGCAATCCATTACTACTTGGGCTTGCTATTTGGTTTTCAAAGACCGAGCCGCTTGTTGCGACCTTGTTGCTTGCCGGTTTGTTTCGCCCGGCGGGGTGCAGCTTCTATTTCAGTTCGCAGTCAGCGTCAACTTCGCTTTTGCGTCCTGCGGGCTACTTCGAAGTTCGTCGGCGCCGTCCAGTGACTTCCGCCGCTTCTTTTCGAGGGGAGCGGCTTCTACTTCAGCGCCGCGTTCCCTGTCAACCGCTTGCTGTCAGCTTCCTTCACCGCTTTGCGTCCGTCGTGCTGCCTTCCGGACCGCTGCTTCTTCGGTGGGGCGCGGCTTCTATCTCTTCGCCGCGTTCGCTGTCAACCCGCTCGTTGACTGCCCTATTTTCTTTTCGGTGCTGCGCTCTCCCCGAAGTGCCTTCCGCGCCAGTGCGCGGGCTTCGAGGTGAGGGGCGCGGCTTCTACCTCTTTGCCGCGTTCGGGATCAACAACCTTCGTCGATCCTTTTCTTCCCCCCCGCGCTGATTTCCGAGGCCCGGGGGCCAGCGGTTCGTCGCGGGGGGTGCACTCTCTAACGCTTCAGGCCGATGACGTCAAACTCTCGTTTGACCCGGACCTGATCATTGGCGCTCCGGCGAAAGGAGGCCTGGACACCTGGCCGCTGACCCGGCGGCCGGCCACTCCATGGGTCCGGACATGACAAGGCCCCCGACCCGGTGACAGGTCGGAGGCCCTTTCTCCCTACGGAAGCCGACCTACGTCACGGCGTCGCGGGGTCGAACGTGGAGATGCTCCAGCCCATGCGCTCGTGGCCGAACTTGTTCCAGTCCGGGTTCTTGCCGTCGACGACCTGGGCGTCCGTGTAGGACGGCGCCCCGGAGCCGGAGCCGGAGCCGGAGAAGATGTTCACGCTGATGGTGGAGCCCGTGTACGTCGGGTGCGTGTTGTCCGACTGGATGTAGTCGTAGCTGGTGCTGCTGTTCGCCAGGTGGCCGTTCGCGTCGCGCAGCGTGCTGCGCAGGGTGACGCTGATGCGCTGGACGTAGGAGTCCTCGGTCTCGCCGGCGCGGTACGCGATGGCCGCGGAGTCAATCTGGCCGTCGCCGTTGCGGTCGTAGTCGGAGGCCATCATCTCCGCGAAGGCGTCCGCGCACTTGAAGCCGTACTTCGCCGCCAGGTTGCAGGCGCGCCAGTTGCTGCGCGCCAGCAGCGGCAGGAAGTACTGCTGCTTGTTCACCTTCTGGCCCGTCGTCGCGTCCGTGCAGGACGTCAGCACGTTGTCCGCGTCATAGCCGGGGTAATAGATGTTGGAGATGACCTTCACCTTGGCGGTGGTCGCGTACTGGTTGATGGCCTGCATGCCACGCTCCATGTACGTGGTGCACGCCGTCAGCGCGTTCTGCAGGCCGCTGTAGTTACAGGTGCCGGTCTGGTCGGAGAACGCGCTGCGGGCCTGCAGGTAGTCGTTGCCGCACATCTCGAACATCACGACGCGCGTCCGGGAGTCCTGCATATAGGAGCGCTCGGAGACGATCTTGTTATTGTAGATGTCGTCCGCCTTCGCGCCGGACTTGGTGCGGCGGATGACCTCCACGTTGGTGCCCCACTTCTTCGCCGCGTACTCACCCTCCACCACGGGGGCCGCACGACGCCCCACGCTGGTGATTCCGCCGTTGTAGCCGGCGAAGATGGAGTCGCCGTAGGCGACCACCCGGTACGTCTGCGACGCCGAGCGGTTGATGGTCCACGACGTGTTCTGGTTGATGGTGCTGGCCATCGCGGTGCCACCGAGGGTGGTGGCGGCGAGGACGGCGGCGAGGGACAGCCCGCTGCGACGAACGGACATACCGGCTCCTGAAGAGGTAGGGGGTTCCCGCCCCGGCAATGGGGAGAGGCCGCGCACGGTACACGGGTTTGACTCTGGAATCACTCCTCAGACCTGAATTAACCCCGCAATATGTATTTCATGTTGAACATGAATTCCGCCACGGTGCGTCAGAGTGGCGCCGCCACTCGCTCTTTGCTGACGCAGCGCTTCCGGTTGACGCGTTGTTTCACGGTTAGAGTCCGACCATGAACCTCTCCGGGAGTGCTCGAGCCCTGGGCCAGTGGCTGCTGTTGGGCGCCATCGTGGGGGGCGTGTGCGGTGTGGCGTCCGCGGTGTTCCTGGCGCTACTGGAGGAGGCCACGGAGTTCCGGCTGGCGCACGAGTCGCTGGTGTACGCGCTGCCCGTGGCGGGATTCGTCCTGGGTGCCGTGTACGGCCGGTGGGGCGCGTCCATCAAGGGCGGCAACAACCTGGTGCTGGACACGGTGCATGTGGGCGACGCGGTGATTCCCCTGCGCATGGCACCCATGGTGCTGCTGGGCACGGTGCTCACGCACCTGTTCGGCGGGAGCGCGGGGCGTGAGGGCACCGCGGTGCAGATGGGTGCCAGCCTGGCGGACCAGATTGCCTGGCGCTTCCGTGTGACTCCGGAGACGCGGCGCGAGCTGCTGGCGGCGGGCATCGCGGGCGGCTTCGGTTCGGTGTTCGGCACGCCGCTGGCGGGCACGGTGTTCGGGCTGGAGGTCGTGTGCGTGGGCCGGCTGGGCTACGAGGCGCTCCTGCCCGCGCTCACGGCGGCTGTCGTGGGCGACCTCGTGACTCGCGGGCTGGGCATCCATCACACCGCGTATCCGGTGCCTCAGGCGCTGGCGCTGACCTTGCCCGTGCTGGGCAAGTGGCTGGTGTTCGCGGTGGGTATCGCGGGCGTGGCGGTGGCCTTCATCGAGGGCACGCATGGGTTGAAGCGGGTCCTGGAGCGGCGTGTGCCGTGGCTTCCCGTGCGCATGGCCCTGGGCGGACTGGGGGTGGTGGGACTTTGGAAGCTCGCGGGCACCAGCGACTACCTGGGCCTGGGCGTCCCCGGAATCCTTCGCGCGTTCGAGGATGTGTCGCTGCCCTGGGGCGCGTTCGCCTGGAAGCTCGTGTTCACGGTGGTGACGCTGGGCGCGGGGTTCCTGGGCGGTGAGGTGACGCCGCTGTTCTTCATTGGCGCGGCGCTGGGCAATGTCCTCGCTCGGTTGTTGGGACTGCCGGTGGACCTGGGCGCGGCGGTGGGCATGGCGGCGCTGTTCGCGGCGGCGGCCAATACGCCGCTCGCGCTGTCCCTGATGGCGGTGGAGTTGGTGGGCGCCTCCGTGCTGCCCCACGTGGCCATCGTCGCCACGGTGGCGTACCTGCTCACCGGCCACCGGGGCATCTATCCATCGCAGCGCATCGCCCGGAAGAAGCTGGGTGGGCCTCTGCTGGACCGCATCGTCGCGTTGCGTGACCTGCACGCGGCGCCCCGGAAGGACTCCGAGGCGCCTCGCTGAGCGGGCGCTACTTGCAGGTGAACGACCAGCGGCAGGTGCCGGAGGCGCACTCGCGATCGCTGGAGCAGGCCGCGCCCCGGCCTCGCTTGTTCACGCACTTGCCGGAGTTGAGCCCCCAGCCGCAGAACTGGTTCGCGCCACAGTGCGAGTCGCTGTCGCAGAGGCAGCTTCCCGTGGGGTTCAGGTAGCAGTCCGCGCTGCAGCGGTCGGTGGTGCACTCGCGGTCGGACTTGCACGTCTGCCCGTAGGCCTTGGAGCGCGGCGTGTAGCACCAGCCCACCGCGTTGAAGCAGCCTCCGCAGGCTCCGGAGAGACACTGGCCGTCGCGGCTGCACGACGTGCCGTCCGTCTTGCGGTCCACGCAGTCGTTGTCGCCGGGGTTGCCCGGGATGTCGTTCTGGCAGTAGCGGGACGTGCCGCAGTCGCCGTCGTCATTGCAGACGCAGCGGCCGTCGAAGGTGGCGCAGAGCACGGAGGTGCACTGCTCGCTCTGGCACTCGTCGTCGAAGCGGCAGCCCTGGCCCAGCGTCTTGGAGTCCGGTGCGTAGGCCTTGCCGCAGACGGTGGGGTACGCCTTCTCGCGCTCGTCCGGCGGCACCCACGGCGCGATGCCTCCCGTGTCGATGTCCAGCGCGGGGTCCGCCATGCCGCCGTTGCGCGCGGTGCTCGCGGTTCGCTCCCACATGCGGATGAACAGCTCCGCCGAGCGGTCCAGCGGCGTGGTGTCCGCGCCCAGGTTGCGCATGTCCTGGAGCAGGTCCGGCAGGAGGCCCACGTGGGCCAGGCCCTGCTCGTCGAACGGCGTGCCCAGCCGGCCCGGTGCCTCCAGTTCCTGCTGGTGGGCCTGCGCGTCCGCCTCCGCCTGGAAGCCCGCGGAGCATGCGCCGTTGGGACCGAAGCGGGGCCGCGTCTGCTGGATGAAGCCGTTGAAGTCCGCGCCGAAGGCCATGGGGACCTTGAGGCCCTGGCGGCCGTACTCGTAGGCCTGCGCGAAGGAGCGGCTGGAGCCCTGGCAGTCGTTGGCGATGTTCGCGGGCGTGTACGTGCGCGTCTCGTCGTGCGCGGTGCGCAGACCGAACATGCCTCCCGTGCGGCGGAGCATCTGCACCACCCAGGCGGGCGTGGTCTTCTCGTGCTGGGCGAGCTTGCCGTTCATCACCTCTCGGAAGTGGCCGTGGCTGATGTAGAGCGGGTAGTAGCGGTTCGCCTGGGAGACGGCGTACGCGTCACGCACGCCCTTCTCCGACAGGTGCGCCAGGTCGATGAGCATGCCCTTGTCCATCATCACCTGGAGGAGCTGCTGACCGTCCGCCGTGAGGCCCTTCACGTTGCGGCACTGCGCGTCCACGTCGAAGCCCAGCGTGAAGCCGGCGGCGGTGATTCCGCAGTCGGTGTCGATGTGGCAGTTCTCCAGGAACTGCGCGGCCTGGAAGATGGCGTTGTGCGGGGCCGCTCCGCCGAAGCGGTTGTCCAGCTGGTGCACGGGCTGGAGCGTGCGCACGCCCAGCGCGTGGAAGCGGTTCAGCTCCGCTCGCCAGTCCTTGGCGCCGAAGAGCTTGCTGGTCTCGATGGAGAGGACCATGGCGAGCTTGCCTTGCGAGATGATCCGCCTTGCGTCCGCGGGCGACAGGGCGATCTCCACCCAGTCATTGGCCGCGTCGAAGGCGCGGGCCATCTGGAGCTGGACCTCCACGTCCATCATCTCGTCGCAGGCGCGCTTGCGGTTCTGCGGAGGCAGCGCTTCGCAGAGGAAGCCGTTGCTCACGGCGGAGACCACCACCAGGGACATGCCTCCCTGGTGCGCCTGCTTGAGCCACCCTCCCCAGGACTGCTGGTGGGCGATGGTGTCCCAGCGGGGCCACTCCGTGCCGGGGTTGCGGCGGCCCATGTGCAGGCCGGTGTCCCCCTGTGTTCCTTCAATCTTCCCGAGGAACTCCGAGCCCACCGCTCCCGCGACTCCGAAGAGCTGGGACAGGATGGGGACTCCGCTCAGGTCCACGCCTCCGGAGTTGGGACACAGGTTGAGCAGGCCGCTCAGGTCCATGCGGACGCGGGCGTGGTCGCTCTCGGGCCAGCCTCCGTCACAGGTGTCGAGCGTGCCGTTGACGCCGCCGTGGAACCAGCCGCCTCCGAAGGCCTCCTCGGCGAACATGTGGTGATGCAGCTCGGCGAAGCCCGGCACGTCCACGCCCTGCTTCTGGGTGGTGGGTTGCGGCGGGGGCTCCAGGTCCTCGGTGGGGGCACAGGAGAGAGAGGCCACCAGCGTCAGAGCCAGGTGTGTTCACTGCGCGGTCTGAGCCGTCAGTCCCACGGCCCTGTCGTCCCTTCGCCTCAGCTCCGGGGTGGCCACCCGGAACTCCGCGGGCAGCATCCTCAGGATGCGTTCGCGGCGGTGACGGGCGTTGGTCAGGCGCTGCTCCAGGGCGGTCTTCTCTGCTCGGGCTGCCTTGTCGGGCGTCGCGGTGCGCTGGGTGAGGGCAGCCAACCTTCGCGATACTTCTTCAATCTCGCGGTCGATGAGCACGGGCTGGATGTTCCGCTTCGATTTCGCCTTGCGGCCCTGGGCGTTGTTCTCAATCCAGACCGGCAACACTGAGACATCCGCCAGGGACACCGGGGCTCCGGGCTCCGCTCGGGTCACTCCGACTCTCAGGAGCAGGGTGTCCCTCTTGTCTCCGTCCTTTCCCAGCTGGCCCTTCACGTGCCGGTAGAAGCGCGCCTGGTTCGCCACCAGGTTGCCCAAGGAGTAGGCGATGAAACCCCGGCGCCCGGACTTCGTCGTGTAGGCCTCCAGGGGCTGCAACACGTGCGGATGGTGGCCGATGACCGCGAAGGCTCCTGCTTCCAGGAAGGACTGCCCCAAGGCCCTGTCCAACGGGTGCGGCGTGTCCGCGTACTCGCGCCCCCAGTGCCCCATCACGAAGAGCGCGTCACACTTCGCTGCCGCGGCTCGCACCCGCTCCAGTGCCTCCTCCGGCTTCAGCCCCCGTCTCGAGGCGTGCTCCGGGTAGGGCAACAGCGCCACGTGCGGCGCGTCCGCTTCCTTCGGGTTGCTGAAGCCGTTCAGGCTCCTCGTGAAGGAGAGGAAGCCCAGCTTGAGGCCTCGCACCTCCATGAACACCGGCTCCCACGCCGCGTCTCTCGTGAGCCCCGTGCCCGTGTGGCGCAGCCCCGCCGCGTCCAGGTGTCGCAGCGTCTCCGCCATGCCCTCCAGGTGCTGATCCCTTGCGTGGTTGTTGCCCGTGGACACCACCTTCACTCCGGCGTTCACCAGGGCCTGCACCATCGCTGGGGGCGCGTTGAAGACCAGCTCCTGCGTGACGGCCTTGCGCTCGTCCGTGACCGGCGTCTCCAGGTTCACCACGCCCACGTCCGCCGTTCGCAGCACGTCCGACAGCGGGCCGAAGACGTGGTCCCAACCCTCGTGGTTTCCACTGCGCGCGTGGGCCTTCGCCACCGACTTCACCTCGCCGTGCGGAATCACGTCGCCGCCAAAGACGAGCTCCACCCGCGCGGGCGCGGCCATCCCCCACAGCGGGATGAACAGCAGCAGGGCCCCCCACCCTCGCATCAGTCCTGCTCCCGCACTCCGATGAAGACTTCCCGGTTCCAGGGGTCCCTGCGCGTCGTCGCGGGACAGCCGGCCTCCTGCATCCATTCGAGCCAGTCGTCTCGCCGGAAGAGTCCGAAGCGGTGGCGCTCCTGCGACATGCTCACCGTTCCGTCCGCCTCTCGCAGCAGATAGGCGAACGCGGTCTCGAACGTCTCGTCGTCCGGATCCGGATCCCACGTCCACATGAGGTAGCGCATTCCGCGCCCGTCCGGCCCGTCGTGGCCTCCGGACTCGGTGAGGGGCTCGAAGGTCTCACGCACGCAGTCCGGCAACAGCACCACCCGGCCTCCCGGACGGCAGTGCGCCGCCGCCGTGTGGACCGTGGCTCGCGCGTCCTCGCGCTCCACCGCGTACATGATGGCGTCGTGCACCATCACCCGGTCGAACGTGCGCCCCAGCCGCAGCGAGCGCATGTCCCCCACCCGGTGCTCGCACTCCGGGTTCACCTTGCGGCTCACCGCCACCATCTCCGCCGAGCGGTCCGTCAGCGTCAGCGTGAAGTGCTTCTTCAGGTGGAAGGCCAGGCTTCCTCCGCCCGAGCCCAATTCCAGCATCGTGCGCGCCGGGCCCTCCTCCGGGTGCAACATGGGGAGCAGGTCCTCCGCCTCCTCCCCGTACTCCTCCGGTGGCGAGAACAACGGCCACCAGCCAGCAAGGTCGGTGTAGAGCTGGGGCTCCTCCACGGGAGGCGGGAGCACGGTGCGCAACGACGCCATGGATGACTTCCTCGGAGACGGGGCACCGTTCTACCGCCCGGACAACCCGTGCGTCCATGAGGCCTAACGGACCTGGATGGCGTCCGCGACCACGTAGGTCCCCGCCGTCACCCAGCGGCTCAGCTGGACCTTGTTCCACCCCGCCGGGAAGCTCCACGTGCCGAGCGTGTTCCACCTGGCGCCGTTGACCGTCTGGTTCACCTTCACGTTCGCCAGCTGCGTGCCGGAGGCGTTCGTGACGATGAAGGGCGCGGCCGTGGAGCGGTCGCTCGCCGCCGTCCACCACGCGTCCACCGTCTTCGTTCCCGCCGCGGACAGGTAGAACCAGAACGTCGCGGGCTCCGACACCGCCGCGCCCGGGGACACCAGGTAGCTGGTGCCGTAGTAGCCCGCCACGTTCGTGGAGGACGCCCAGCTGGTGCCCGTGAGCTGGATGTAGCCCTTCGTCTGGTCGTTGTTCGCGTTGTTGCTGTCGATGACCAGCCCCGTCGACGAGCCGCCGCCGGACGTCCACAGGTACGTCACGTCCACCCAGTCGTTGTTCGACATGCCCAGGTCCAGCCAGAACGTGCCGTCCGCGAGGTCGATGCCCGCCGGGTTCGCCGGCCGGCGCCCGAACTGGTCCAACCCGCCGTTGAAGTTGTCCTGGTACGCCGCCTGCGCCTCCGGCTTGCCCTGCGGCAGCGTCTTCCACATCTCGCGCACGCTGGACGGGTTCCAGTAGTCGTCCTTCGTGTTCCACGGGCCCACGTCCCAGACGGACGTCGTCGTGCACTTCGCCGTCTTCGAATAACAGACGCGCACCTGGTACTCGGAGCCTCCGTTGGACGCGAGCCCTCGCCGCGACGGCAGCGCCGCGAAGCGGTCGTTCGTCTTGATGACGTGGCCGTTCGCCGTCGTGCCGCCCACCAGGCCCTCACGGGTGGCGTAGACGCGGTAGGTCAGCGGCGCGAGCGTCTGGAGCCCCTCCTCCGTGCCGCCTTCGCGCCAGCCCTCCAGGTCCACCTCCTGGACCACCGGGCCGCGGCCTCGCTCGTCCGCGATGAGCGCGAGGCGCACCTGCACCTCCGTGCCCGGACGGGGCAGGCGCACGGCTTCGTCTCCGGTGGCGGTGCGCCACTCGCTCCAGGCACCTCCGGGGGTCCTCACGCGCACGTCCACTTCGACGCCCTGCCCCAGGCCCACCTTCGCCTGGACCCGGGGACGGAAGGTGTCCACGGGCTGCTCGAGCGTGCGCGCCGGGAACTCGAAGAGGCCCGTGAGACGGCTCAGGCCTTCGGGACGGCGCATCACGGCGTTGGGTTCGTAGAGCAGCCCGTCCCGCGTGCCCACGAGCTCCGATGTGCCCGTTCCGGCGGAGATGTTCTCCGTCCAGCGCTGCGCGCCGGGCTCCGCCGCCTCCGCTCCTTCCGCGAAGACCGCGCCCAACATCACCGCCATCAGGGTGGACCGCCACGACGCGCGCATGCCTGGACTCCCGGGAAATGGACAAAAATGTTTAGACCGTTCAACGTTTAAATCCATCTTTCCCGGTTCTCAAGAGCCAAGGCGTGAAACAGCGTTGGCCCGGTGCATCACGTCCCGTTGATGACGGAGCGGAGCCATGGCGTGTAGGTGGCCACGTTGGTGAACACGGAGAACGTGTTGCACTGGCTGGAGCCGAACCCGCTCACAATCCCATACAGCTTCCCGTTGAGGGCCAGGGGTCCGCCGTCGTCCTTCGTGCAGACGTTGGCGGTGGCGCTCGGCGCCGTGCACAGCATCGCGCCGTTGACGTAGTCGCTCCCCACCTTGTCGCGGCAGGTGGCCGTGGAGGTGATGCTCAGGTTCACGCGCTTGAGCGCATCGGACGTTGGCGCGTTCTGGGTGCGGCCCCAGCCGCTGGCGACGTACGGAACTCCCATGGGCGCGGGCGCGTCCGGCAGCGTCAGCGGTTGTATCGCCTGTGACAGGTTGAAGGGCTGGGCGAGCTGGAGCAGCGCGACGTCGTGGGCCGACCCGTCGTAGGACGGGTGCATCACCTTGCGCGACACCGCGCGGTACTGCTCGTCCGCTTCCACCGTGCCCAGCCGCAGGTCTCCCGCGTAGACGCGCATGGACGCGGGCGTGACGCCCTGGACGCAGTGGGCGGCCGTCACCACCCAGCCGGCCCGGATGAGCGTGCCCCCGCAGGTGAACGCTCCCGTCACGTGGAGGCGCACCTGGTGGGGCAGCTCGTGCCGGGCCGCGAGGCCTCCGCCGAGGATCTCCTGGGTCTGGACGCCGGGGGCTGCTCCCTCATCCGGCTCCCCTCCACAGGCGAGGAACCCCAAGGCCATCAACGCGGACGCGAAACGAGGTGTCTTCATGCGGTGAGACATGAAGGATTCACGTCTCACCGTCAATCCAGCAAATCAAGACTAGTCAGTCCGCCGACTTCGTGCCGAAGAGGCGGTCTCCCGCGTCACCCAGGCCGGGGAGGATGTAGCCGTGCGAGTCGAGCTTCTCGTCGATGGCGGCGGTGAAGACCCGCACGTCGGGGTGGTGCTCGCGCAGGTTCGTCAGGCCCTCCGGACACGCGAGCAGACACACGAAGCGCAGTGAGCCCGGGCGGCTTCGCTTCACCCGCTGGAGCGCCGCCACCGCGGAGTTGCCCGTCGCGAGCATGGGGTCGCAGACGATGACGTCCCGGTCCTCCAGGTTGGCGGGCACGCGGTAGTAGTACTCCACGGCTCCGAGCGACTCCGGGTCGCGGTACAGGCCGATGTGGCCCACTCGCGCGGAGGGGACGAGTTGGAGCAGGCCGTCCAGGATGCCCTGCCCTGCTCTCAGGATGGGCACCAGCACCAGCTTCTTGCCGTCCAGCGCCCAGCCCGTGGTGCGCGCCATGGGCGTTTCAATCTCCTCCTCGCGCAGCTTCAGGTCCCGCAGCGCTTCGTACCCGAGCAGGAGGGAGATCTCCTCCAGCAGCGCCCGGAAGGACGCCGTGCTCGTGTCCGTCCTGCGCATCACCGTCAGCTTGTGCTTCACCAGCGGGTGGTCCACCACCGTGCAGTTCGGGAAGTCCATGCGTCCTCCTCCTGGATTTGTGTTTCAGAACACCGTGCCGTCACTGCGGATGCGGATGGGCGGCACGCCTCCGGGGCGCAGCTCCGCCGCCACCCGGCGCCCCGCCGTCCACGTGCCGCCCTGGAGCACCTTCGCCAGCGGCAGCTCCTCCGCGCTCAATTCCAGACGCCCTCGCACCAGCGCGGCCACGCGGTCCAGGAGCGCCACCGTCAGCGCCCGCCACTCCACGATGGGCGGGTCACCCGGGCCGTAGACCTCCGTCGTCAGGCGCGGGTCCTGCGGCACCAGCACGCCCAGGTCCACGAAGAGGCCGCCGTTGCGGTACTCCGGCAGACCGGTGAGCGCGTCCAGCTCCGTCACCGTCACGCCGGCTTCCGCCAGTGGCTCCACCAGCGAGTACGCCAGCCACTGGGACAACTTGTGGAAGGGCACCAGCGCGTCCGCGCTCCCGGGCGGCCCGAGCGCTGGATGCGGCCACACGTCTCCCAGGTTCACGCCGTCCACCGTCGTGCGACCCGGCCAGATGGGGCCCAGCACCTCCAGCACCGTGCCCAGCACCTCCGCCGCTCGCACGCTGCGGCGGTGCGCGGCCAGCATGTCGAACAGCGTCCCCGGCCTGGGCAGCACGCGCGACAGCGCCTGCATGAGGTGCAGCCGCCCCTCCACGCCCAGCAAGGGATTGGTCTCGGACACCTGGAAGCCGCGCTCCAAATGCTCGCGCGTCATGCGGCCCAGCGCCTCCGCGTCCGCGCGCAGCGGCCGGTCCGGATCCGACGAGAAGCCGCCCGCCATGAACATGCGCAGCGACGCCACCGCCAGCCCCTCCGAGCGCACGTAGGACGCGCCTCCGGACTCCTGGTAGCGCCACGCGGGTCCGCTGCCCGCGTCCAGCAGCACGCTCACCACGCCCAGGTCCACCTTCGCCCTGGCTCGCTCCTCCGGCGGCAGCGGGGCGAGCTTCGCCTCCAGCTGCGCGAGCCTGGGCACGCCTCCCGCGTCGAAGTGCCTCCAGCGGCTGTGCACCGGGATGTCCAGGCGGGGGTACGCCTCGTGCGTCACCGCCAGCACCCGGTCCACCACCGTGGGCAGCCGGGACGGCTCCACCCGGAAGTACTCCAGCCGGCCGGCGAGCCCCAGGTCCAGAACCTGGTGACAGCGCTCGCGGATGGCCGCCGGGCTGCGCAGCCACGCCACCGTGGGGGACACCTCCTGCACCCGGATCGCGTCAAGCATCGAGGTCCCGTCCCTTCACCTGCGCCAGCTCCCCCGCGTCCGCCACCGGCCCGCGCGTGAAGTAGCCCGCGGCCTTCTTCGCCTCCATCTCCACCTTCGCGTCGGCGGGGATGAGCCCGTCCGGGATGGGCACCCGTTCGAGGATTTCGATGCCCGAGCGCACGATGGCGTCGTGCTTCATGTCGCTCATGGAGATGAAGCGGTGGATGCGCGTGATGCCCAGCCAGTGCAGCACGTCCGGCATCAGCTCCTGGAAGCGCATGTCCTGCACGCCCGCCACGCACTCCGTGCGGTGGAAGTACGTGGCCGCGGAGTCTCCGCCCTCCTGGCGCTTGCGCGCGTTGTAGACCAGGAACTTGGTCACCTCACCCAGCGCCCGGCCCTCCTTGCGGTGGTAGACGATGAGCCCCACCCCGCCCTGCTGCGCCGTCCGCACGCACTCCTCGATGCCGTGCACCAGGTAGGGCCGGCAGGTGCAGATGTCGCTGCCGAAGACGTCCGAGCCGTTGCACTCGTCATGCACCCGCGCCGCCAGCGGCACGTCCCGGTCCGCGAGCGAGTTGATGTTTCCAAACACATACAGCGACAGCCCGCCGATGGGCGGCAGGAAGACGTGCAGGTCCGGGCGGGTGATGAGCTCCGGGTACATGCCTCCGGTGTGCTCGAAGAGGCCCCGGCGCAGCGCACCCTCCGTGAGCCCGAAGCGTTCGGCGATGCCGGGCAGGTACCAGACGGGCTCCACCGCGGCCTTCACCACCTTCACGTCGCCATTCGCCGCGACCAGGTCGCCGTCCACCTTGAGGCGCCCGGCGGCCATGGCCTCGCGCACCTCCGGCATGTTGATGTGCGCCCGGGTGACGGCGATGGTGGGCCGGTAGTCCACGCCCTGCTCGGCGTAGGCTCGGAACACCTGCGAGGCCACCGCGCCCCAGGGGTCCAGCGACACGATGCGCTTGGGGTCGCTCCACGCCGGATGCGGGCCCACCTGCGCCGCGGGCGAGGTGTTGGTCAGGTCCGCCTTGTGGTCCTGCGGCAGCTTGCCCGCGGACACCGCCAGCGCCCGGTAGATGGAGTACGCGCCCGAGTGCGTGCCGATGACGTTGCGGTTCGCGGGGTCGGAGAGCGTGGCCACCACCGGGCCCCGGCGCAGCGGCTCTGACTCGCCCCAGCGCAGGGGGACTCCGGGGGCCTGGCCATCGGGATGGGACGTGAGACGGATGTGATTGACCGGCTTCTTGTCAGCCATGGGTGCACCCTCCTCGCGGGGCGCGTGGGGAAAGGACAGATGTCTGGGAATGGGCGAAGCAGCGTGTGTCAGCTCATCCACGAGCCGTCGGTGCGCGCGGACCACTTGCGCGTCACCTTCTTGAGCTGGCTCCAGAAGTCGAGGCTCGACGGTCCGGTGATGTCCCCGTGGCCGAACTTCGACTCGCCCGTGCCGCCGAAGGAGAAGGGCTCGCGCGGCACCGGCACGCCCACGTTCACGCCCACCATGCCGGCCCTGGCGCCCTCCACCACCGTCTGCGCCACCGCGCCGTTGGTGGTGAAGATGGACGCCGCGTTGCCATAGGGCGACGCGTTCTCCACCGCGAGCGCCGCCGACAGCGTGGGCACCCGAACGATGGAGAGCACCGGTCCGAACAGCTCGCGCCGCGCGGCCTCCATGTCCGGGCGCACGTGGTCCAGCACCGTGGGCCCCAGCCAGTGGCCGTTCGCGTAGGCCTCACCCGCGGGCCGCTTGCCGCGCCCGTCCAGGAGCACTCGCGCTCCGTCCGCCTGGGCCTGGGCAATGGCTGTCTCCAGCCGGTCCACCGCGCCCCGGTCGATGAGCGCGCCCATGCCCGGGCCGACCTCCAGGCGGGAGGCTCGCCGGAGGATGTCGTCCACCAGCGGCTGCACGTCCCCCACCGCGAGCATCACGCTGGCCGCCATGCAGCGCTGGCCCGCGCAGCCGGTGAACGAGTCCACCACCGCCTGCGGCGTGAGCTCTGGATCCGCGTCCGGAACGACGATGAGGTGGTTCTTCGCGCCGCCCAGCGCCAGCACACGTTTGCCGTGGCGGCTGCCCTCCACGTAGACGTGCCTCGCGACCGGGGACGAGCCCACGAAGGCCAGGGCCTTCACGTCCGGGTGCTCCAGGAGCGCGTCCACCGCGGGCTTCGCGCCGTGCACCACGGAGAAGACGCCCGGCGGATAGCCTGCCTCCACCATCAGCTCGCCCATGGCGGTCGCGGTGAGCGGCACCTTCTCCGACGGCTTGAGGATGAAGGCGTTGCCCACCGTGACGGCGATGGGGAACAGCCACAGGGGCACCATCGCGGGGAAGTTGAACGGCGTGATGCCGGCGACGACGCCCAGGGGCTCTCGGCGGTATTCGCAGGTGACGCCCCGGCTCACCTCCAGGTGCGCGCCGCTGTCCAGGTTCTGCAGCGACAGGGCGAAATCACAGACCTCCATTCCCTTGAGCAGGCCCGCGCGGCCCTCCGCCACCGTCTTGCCGGATTCGCTCGCGGCCAGGTGCGCGAGCCTTTCCAGGTGCGTCTCCAAGAGCGTGCGGAAGCGTTGCAGGAATTGGGTTCGCTCGCGCAGTGGGGTGGCGCGCCAGCCTTGCGCGGCGGCCTTCGCGGCCTCCACGGCCTGGGCGACACCGGTGGCGGGCGTCAGCGGCACCCGGCCGATGAGCGCGCCTGTGTAGGGACTGCGGACCTCCTGCGCGGACGCTCCGGCCGGAGAGACCCACTCTCCGCCCACGAGGTTGCGACAAGAGACAACGCTCTCGGGTAACCGAACAAAGGACACGCGCACCCCCCCGGTGTTGCGTGACGAATGGGCGGCAAGGATAGACGCAAACCCGGAAGCCAGGGCAAGGCGGGGGGCGTCACCGTGTCCGCGCCTGATCGGAAGCGATGGATCTCCCCATGTTGCTGTGTCGCAAACCCGACCGATGCGCGCGGAGGGGATTGCCTCCACACGGGTGCGCGAACGTGTGCGCCGCGCTTCGTCAGGCCTGGGAGAGCATCCGCTGGTGCCGCTCCGACAGGGTGGTGGTGTCCGTGAGGGTGCGCAGCTCCGCGATGGCGGTGGCGTCCTCGGTGTCCGGGTTGAGGCCGAGCGAGATGGCCTCCAGGTACAGCTCCAGCGACAGCAGGAAGCGCGAGTCGGCGGTGAGGGGGTCGCCCTGCTCGCGCATCAGCTCGCCGTCCTCGCGCACCAGCTTCGCGAGCATCCGCACGCGCGAGGCGGTGCCGAGCAGGCGCGAGGTGGACTCGGCGTCCGCGAGGACGAGCGCGCCGTACTCCATGCCCAGCACGGTCAGGGAGGTGTCGCGGATGAGGGCGCGTGCGTCCCCGTACCGCTTCTCCTTCCGGGCCTTGAGGATGCTGGCGATGGCGGCGACGAACTGCTCGATGGCGCGCTCGATGAAGTCCTTGCGGAGGGACATGGGCCTCGCAGGGTAAGCCCGACTCGGGGCGTCCGCACGTTTCCCGCCCCGAGGGCACCCTCCTGTCACATGAAACCCAGGAGGTTTCTTGGTTTCAGTGCCCTGGCGTGAGGGGGAGTGTCCGGTGGACGCACTCCCGGTGCCCGGGAAGCGCGGCGGCACCTGTGTAGCGCGTGCCGCCGCCCATCCCCCATCCAGAGCCCGCGGCCTCAGTCCGCGATGGACCACGAGTCCGCGCAGGGCTCGATGTCCGACGGGTTGTAGATGCTCGCCAGCGTCGGCGTCATGTTGCCCGAGGAGGGAATCTGCGCCACCAGGTCATCCCCGATGAAGAAGCCCACCACGTAGCTCTCCATCTGGGAGCAGACGCCCATCTGGAAGACCGGCGCGGCGTTCGGCTGCACATCGAAGGCCTCCAGGTAGACGACGCCCGACAGGCCGACCCGCTTGTAGAAGACGACGATGTCGAACCAGTCCGCCGAGGTGAGGTTGCGCACCGTCACCGTATAGATGTCCTCCAGCAGCGCTCCGGACGAGGACGGCGTCCCCCCAGCCAGGATGGACAGCGGGCGGGCCGTCACGGGACGGAGCGCGAGCAGCGCCCGGGCCTCCGCCGTGCCCGGAAGCGTCCCATCGAACTGGGACACCAGCCGCAACAACCCTACGTCCACGGGGTCCTGAGCCCGCAGGGTCACGGAGACGAGCCCCTCCGCCTGGATGCGAGCGAGCAGCGCCTGGGCACGCGCCGCCAACCCCTCCTTCCGCGACGACGCCCCACTCCCGGACGCCGGCCCCTCCGCGAGGACAGTCGTGGAACCCAGCAGCATGCACATCGAGGCAACGACGGTCAGCAACCGCTTCATTGGCAATCCCTCCCACTTGTCAGTGACTCCCAACCCCCACCAAATGGGCTCAAAGCTTTTCAATGTCTTTCATGAATTTACCATCTGCGTATAGATTTTCGATTGAGACTGGAGAGGCATTCCGAGAGCCGGCTCGGCGCCTGGGGGCACATCTGACAGGCTTCTGGGGCGCACCCTGACAAACTGTCGCGGTCCCAGGCGGGAAGGCACCCCATCCGCGAGGAATCCCAGTGGGTTCCAGACGGCATAGCGCTTGCCAAGCTTTCACCCAAAAGGAGTCAGGCCATGCCCCTGTCCATGATGAAGTCTGGGATTCGCGCCGCCATGCTGCTGTCTGTCTGCATTGCTGGAAGGACTGCCTGGAGCGAGGAGGTCCAGCTCACCGTCCAGGACGTGCCCCAGCCGCTCGCCGCCGCGGTGAAGCAGCTGGAGACCCGCGAGGGGTGGGGCATCACCTATGAGGAACCGCCCGACAGGCCCGCGCCGAAGGGCTCCATCACCCTGACCTATGCCGTCACGGACGCTACCCGGACGGATGCCAAACTCCAGGAGGAGGTCCTCACGCGGCTGCTCGCGCAGCAGGCCGGGAAGGAGGCCCCGCGCTTCCGGTTGGTGCAGGAGGGAGGACTCTGGCACGTCACGCCCGAGCAGGGCTCTCCACTGGAGACGCCCCTCACCCTGCCCCGCCAGGAACGTTCCCTGGGAGAACTCCTCCGGCTCCTCTGCGCGGAGGTCTCGAAGCAGAGCGGGACGCAGGTCGAGTTGGGGAGCACGGCCGGGCTTCCGTTGGAGAGCCGGGTCACCCTGGAAGCCGTGACCCGGGAGCCCGCGCGGGCCGTGCTGGCGCGGCTGCTGAACACCCCTCCCCGGCGTGCGGCGTGGACCCTGAAGACGCAGGGCCCGGAGCAAAAGTTCATCCTTTCTCCCCACCGGATCTTCCGTCTCACGGGCGGCACGCCGACGACCGCCGGGAGCGCGCCGGGGCTTGCTCCATCGAAGTGACCCACCCGTGACCTTCGGATGAGGCGGGCTTCCAGCGGGATTGAACGACCAGACCCAAGGTCCGGTTGCGTATCCCGTTCAAGCGCGGATCCACAGCGGTCCCGGAGGATTCGCGCGCCCCCTGACGTCATTCATCTGGAGAGTCCACCGTGGGAGCGCCTTTCGCTCGCGCACAGCCGCGTCCGTTGTCCGAGGCACCGGTCCTGGAGTGGGAGAGCCGGTGGGACATCACCGACTCCGAGCGCATCCGCATCATCCTCGCCACCGCCGCCGCGCTGGGCTCGCCCGCCCTGCTGCGACAGGGAGAGGCGGCGTCGCCGCTGCGGCTGGAGACGCTGGAGCTGGAAGGCGGAGTCCTCCACTGGTCCGGGCTGACGGTGGATCCGGGCGCGGACGCGTGGGAGGTGGAGGTGTTTGGCCATGGCTGCGTCTACCGGATGCTCCTGTCCGGTGAGACGGCGGAGCCGGGGACGTGGGTGACGCCGCTGCCTCGTCAGTTGATCCAGGTGCGCCGCCGGGCGCACCGGCGTGCTCCCGCGCCTCCGGGCCTGCGCGTGCGTCTGCCGCTGCCGGGGTGGCTGGGCCGGGAGCGCGACGCGGTGGATGTGTCCCTGCACGGGATGGCGCTGCGGCTGGGGGCTGGGGAACGTCTTTCGCCGGGCCGGGTGCTCCAGCCCATCGAGCTGCGCACGGCGGCGGGTGAGGTCGTCTCTCTGCGCGGGGAGGTGCGCCATGTGTCGGACCGCTCCGATGGGGAGCTCCAGTGCGGGCTCCTGGTGACGCCGCTGACCTCCGAGGACTCGGAGCGATGGCAGGCGCTGGTGGCTCGGGCCCTTCATCCGACGACGTGTGTCGATGGTGCGCGGGTGGAGGAGCAGTGGCGGCTGTTCATCGACTCCGGCTACTTCAACCTGGCCGGCCGGTCCGCGGAGGACTTCGAGTCGCGGCGGCGGAGCTTCATCGAGCTGGGCCGCCAGGCCGGTTCCATGGGCTCGGTCCTCACCGAGGTGGTGTGGCCTTCCGAGCGTGGCGTGGAGGCGACCCTCTCCGCGATGAAGCCCTACCGCTCCGTGTGGATGGTGCACCAGTTGGCGCGGCGCCAGGACGCCACGCGGTTCGAGCGCCTCAAGGGCCAGATGCTGCGTGAGCTGTACGTGCACTGCGTGGAGCACGCGCAGCGGGACTGCGGGTTCCGGTGGTTCGCGGCGTACATCGAATCGACCGTGCCCTTCACGTCCCGGTCGCACGTCGGCTTCGCGGACCGCATGGCGGCGACGGGCCGGACGCTGATGCTGCCGATGCGAATGATTGACGTCGAGTGTGGCCACTCCCCTGCCCTGCCTTCGACGGGGCTGGAGCTGGGGCCCGCGACGGAGGCGGAGCGGCGGCTGCTCGTGGAGCGGATCGCCCTCACCCGCCCTGCCTGTTACTCCGAGGCGTTGGACCTGCGCATGGAGACGCTGGACCTGCGGGACGTGACTCGGGCCTGGCAGGCGGTGGGCCTGGAGCGCGAGCGGCACCTGCTGGTCGCTCGCGAGGGCGCGAAGCCGGTGGCGGTGGCCGTCCTGGAGTCGGGGCCTCCCGGCACCAATCCCTTCGGTCTGCTGGACTCCGTGCGGGTGTTCGCGCTGTCGCCGCGTGCGCGGCAGGCCTATCCGGCGCTGATGGAGGGGGCTCGAAGCTGGTTCGCCCAACGGGGCCGCGACGGATTCACGTTCCTGGCCGAAGAGGCTGGTGACGTGGAGGCCTCGGGCCTGCACGACGCCGCGCCTGACGCGAGGCCCTCCCTGTGGCTCATCCCCGCCGACCTCGCTCCCGAGTTCCTGGAGCACATCCACGAGCAGACGGCTCCCCGTCCGCTCTCCCACCCCCAGAAGGAGCTGTCATGACCCTCATCCAGACGCAGTACCTGCCGCACGCTCAGCCCACCCGCGCCCGCCTGGAGACGGACCCTGTCGTGCGCACGCTCCTGTCGCCAGACATCACGCCGGACCTGATGGCGCGCTTCCTCATCGAGTGGTCCGCCCGGGGCGCGTACATGACCGAGCCCGTGGACGGATGGATCCGCGGCGCCGGTGAGCGCTGCATCGCGCTGGGCCAGGAGAAGGTGGGCCGGCAGCTCATCACCCACGCGAAGCACGAGGCCGGCCATCACCTGATGACCCTCCAGGACGCTCGCGTGCTGACGGCGCAGTGGAACGCGAGCCACTCGCAGCAGCTGGACGCGGAGGCGCTGGTCGCCCAGGCGCCCACGGCCGCCATGCGCGAGTACCGGCAGGTGCACGACGAGGCCATCACCGGTGACCTGCCTCTGGGCCAGGCGGCCATCGAGTACGAGGTGGGCTACCTGGCGGTGGTGCTGGTGCCGCGCATCCTGGCGAACGTGCGCGCGGTGCTGGGGCAGGGGACGCTGGACACGCTCACCTTCCTGCGCGAGCACGCGGAGGTGGACGTGGGCCACACCGCGCTCAACGAGCGGATGATGGAGGGGCTCTTGAGCACCCACCCCGAGGAAGGCCGGCGGCTGGCGTCGTTCGGCTCGCGCGGGCTGGATTGCTACCTGCGCTTCCTGGACGACTGCATGGAGGCGGCGCGCCGGAGCTTGGGCGGCGTCACCGCCGCTGCCGCCTGAGGGGACTCACGGGGCCGCGTGGCTCCGTGACTTCCAATACTCGCGCTGCGCGGACACGGAGACGAGCTCACGCTCTGGATAGCGCAGCGCGGTCAGCTTGCCTCCGAACACACAGCCCGTGTCCACGCAGAGGGTGTTGTTCACCCATTCGGATTCCGGCACGGGGGTGTGGCCGTACACGACCGTCGCCGGTCCCCGGTAGTCCCGGGCCCAGTCGGCTCGCACCGGCAGGCCGTAGGCGTCCGCTTCTCCCGTCGTCTCTCCGTAGAGGGCGAAGTCGCGCACCTCCGGGGTGTCCCGGCCGTGCATGGACTCCTTCAGGCCTGCGTGCGCCACCACCAGGCGGCCGTCGGCCAGGACGTAGTGCGTGGGCCCGCCCTCGATGAACTCCGCCACGTCCTGGACGAACGCTGGAGGCTCGCGCTCCAGTTGTTCCAGTGTCATCGCGAGCCCGCGGCCTACGCGCACGTCCTTGCCACGCAGCTTCTTGAGCAACTTGATTTCATGGTTGCCCGGCACGAACAGCGCCCTGCCCGCGTACACCATTCCCATCACCAGCTTCAGCACCTCCACGACTCCTGGCCCTCGGTCAATCAGGTCGCCCAGGAACACCACCATGCGTCCTTCGTTGCCCCCCACCTCGAAGCCCTCGTTGTAGCGCAGATAGCCCAGGCGTGGCCCGATGACGTAGCCGAGCTTCGTCAGCAGGGCCTTGAGTTCGTCGAAGCACCCGTGGACGTCTCCGATGATGTCAAAGGGGCCGTGCTCGTACTGACGATGGCAGCGCAGTGGCTGATGCTCGAAGGCCACCGCTCCCACCGTCTCCGGCGTGAGCACGTGCACGTGCCGGATGCCTTCCTTCGTCAGCCCCTTCAGCGCGCTCTGGAGCTGCTGCACCTGGTTGCGCAGGGCCTTGGGACTGGCCGACCCGGAGCGCGTGCGGTTGCGCTCCAGACAGAGCGCTTCCGGCGTGTCCATGGCCACCGCGACCAGGGCCACGTGGTGCTCGCGTGCCAGGGTCACGTAGTGCCTGCGTGACTCGGCGCTGAGGGGGACGCCGTCAATGACGGTGAGCGTGCCCTTCGCGAGCCTTCGCGCCACCTCGTCGTGGAGCTTCGTTTCGTTGCCTGTGCCGGGCAGCACGTCCTCTGGGAGGAAGTGCGCGTTCGCGAGGGTGGACTTGCCGGAGCCGGAGGGGCCCAGGAGCAGCACGAGCGACTGCTCGGGAATGGGGATCATCATGGTGGGAACACCGGGGTGGGGGTCGGCGTACCGACCGGCGCCCCTTCCGGGGCAGGGCGCACGCCACGACTCCGGCGCGCGATCCCTTCCAGTGCCCGGGTCACGCGAGCGTTCGCGGACCCTCCGGCGTCAGACGGGATGCGCTCTCTACGTTTGAACGCGTCCCCGCCTGACATGCGTCACTTCAGGGGCAGCAGGTACGCCTCCAGGAACACATCCGGGAGGCGGTCCATGTCGCCTTCCGGCGTGCGCTGGTAGCCCCGGCGCTGGTACATGCGCGCGACGCCCATCGCGCCCCGGCGTACGTGGAGCGAGATGGCGTCCACGCCCCAGCGCTTCGCGAGGGCTTCCGCCTCCGCCAGCAGCGGCTGGGCCAGGCCCTGGCCGTGGTAGCGCACGGAGGTGGCCAGGGCGCGCAGGTCCGCCGTGCGGGGCAGCCAGGCTTCGGTGCCGGGTGCGCCGGGCGGGTACAGGGCCACGGTGCCCGCGACCTCTCCGTCCACGTCCGCCACCATGATGGTGCACACCTTGCGCCTGGCGGCGACGTCGCGCAGGAACGCCTTGCGCTCCTCGGAGTAGACGACCTCCGGCAGCTTCTTCGCGTACTGCGTGACGTAGGCGTCCACCAACAGCTCGCCAATCGCCTTGTCGTCCTCGGGCCGCGCCTCGCGGATGACGGCTCGCTTCACCACGTCCGTGCTCATGCGCCGCCCTCTAGCATGACGCCCCGGAGCCCGCGCGGCGCTTCCAGGCAGGCAGCCAGGGTTGTACCTCCCCCGTCCGACACGGGCCCGACCTGGCGACCAGGACCGGGGGGCCGGGCCGCGGCGCTTCAAAACCGGTCCGACTGTCGGACAAGTTTCCGCTGCCCGGATGGAACGGGAGCCCCCCGAGCCGCGGGCGTCCCAAACCTGTCCGACTGTCGGACAAGTTTGTCCGGAGTGCCTCCGGCAAGGTGGGCGCCGGGGGCCGGGCGACGGCGCTTCAAAACCGGTCCGACTGTCGGACAGGTTCGCGCTGTGTGCCTCCGGCAAGGTGGGCCCGGGGCCTGGACGCGGTCTTCCAAAACCTGTCCGACTGTCGGACAAGTTTGTCCGGAGTGCCTCCGGCAGGGAGAGCCCTGTCCTGGCGCGTTGCGGCAGGTGCGCTTTGCCTGCCCTCCGTGCGCCTACCTCTTCCGGGCGGGCACGGTCACGTGAGCGTGACGACGGCGCATGCCGCCGAACGCCCAGGCCGCGAACAACAGGCCTCCCGCGACCGTCGCCGTTCCGCCTCCACCCGTGGTGCAGCCTCCCGCCTGCGCGCCAGCGACCGCGTCCGGCGTCACGTCTGAAGAAGCTCCGGGTGAGCCCCGCGAGGGACCTCCCGCGGCTTCGTCCGGCATGGACGCCGTGCCTCCGTCCGTCGGCGGCTGCGTGCCTGCGTCCGGCGGCTGCGCTCCCGCGTCCGGCGTTCGGGTCGCGGTCAGTTCCTCGTAGCGCTGGATGAGCTTCAGCCTCGCCGCGTCGAAGGCGGCGCCGTCGTCCGTCACTTGCGACGCGGCGGGGATCAGGTCCCTGGCCACCTTGCGCGCGAAGTCCGGGTCTCCCGCGTCGCTCACCGCCTTGAGCCACTCGTAGTCCTGCATGCCCTGACGGATGAGCTTGAGCCGCAGCGAGGCCACCGGCACGTCCGTCTTCCCGCCAATGGCCTCCGGCGTGCCCGGGTAGAAGAGCGTCCCGTCCCCGTTGCCGTTGAAGCGGTACTGGTCCGTCCATGCCGTGGAGAGCATGCCCACCGACTGGTAGTAGAGCTCGCCCGTCGCGCCCTGCAGGAACGTCACCCACTCCATCGCGCGCGCCTTCGCCGCCGACCGGTCCAGCATGTACGACGGCCAGCCCGCCCCCGGCTTGTTCTCCGGCGCGTTGGTCCCATACGCACAGCCGTGGCTCATGCAGCTCTGATACATCCACAACGCCGTTCCCGGACGCTCCAGGAAGCGCGTGTACGTCGCCCGCTGGTCGCCCCGGAAGTTCGCGTCCGTGCCGTCCAGGTGGTTCACCAGCGGCACCGCCGTGTCCACCGCGTCCTCCAGGTTGTTGGCCTTCAGCTCGCGCGAGTTCGTCGTCAGCATCGTGCGCAGCCCGGGCGCCGCCTGGCGCACCAGGTCTCCCGTCGCGTGCACCTGCGCGAAGGGCGTGCCGTAGGGCGGCTCGTCCCCCAGCTGCACGTAGGCCCGGTCCAGCCAGCCCTTCGCCTTCATGTGCGCCGTGAAGTCCTTCAGGTTCGCCGCGTCGAGCGGCCCCACGTACTCCAGGCTCGTCATCCGCGCGCCTTGCAGCCGATTGGGCGCCGTGCCCTCCAGGAACGGGCCCCACGTCGCGTCGAAGCTGCTCCACTCCGGCGGCCACGGCTTGCGCGGGAGGAGGCTGGAGAGCGTGAAGCGGTGCTCCAACGCCATCCGCTGGTAGCGCGTGAGCAGCGGCTGGAGTTCCTCTGGCGTGCAGTCCTCGCGGCCCGTGTGCGCGCGGCACACGTGCGGCGGCCAGAGCAGGAACGCGGACGGCAGGGAGGACGTGCTCGGCAAGGCCGCGTCCACCACCGTCAGCCTCGCAGTCACCTGCCGCTGGAAGCCTCCATCCGCCTCCACCGTCACCGTGCCCAGGTAGTCCCCAGGCGGTGCGTCCTCCGGCACGTGCACGTCCACCCAGAGGGCCCGTGCCTCATTCGCTGGCACGTCGAAGGGGAAGGCGCTGCGCGTCTCTCCGGCGATCTCGTCCGTGTCCGGCACCAGCCCGTCCGGCCACGCGCCCACGGGCTCGCCCGCCACCGACGCCTGCTTCGTGGTGACCAGCGCCTGGCGGTACAGCGTCACGTCCGGCCCCGTCAGCGTCTTGGAACCCGGGCCTTCCAACCCGGGCAGCTTCGCGCGCACGCCCGTCAGCCCCGTGTCGCCGCCGTGCAGCGCGACCTGGAAGGAGACGAACTCGTTGCGCGCGGCGGTGAGCCGCACCTCGGTGGCGCTCCGGGCGGCGATTCCCGGCCGCACCTTCACCATCATCCCCTCGCCCCACACGGCGGGCCCGGCCGCGAACACCGGCAGGCCCACGGTCAGCGTCAACAGCGCGGCACGGAACGGTCGAATCGAAGGCATGAAGAATCCAACGCGACCTGGCCCCACGGGCCTTCCCGCCCCTGACATCCCTTGTCAGCCGGACAGGCAGGCAGCCAGCCACTCCCCAGCCATGTCAGCTCAGAGGAAGTCGCCGATGAACCACGGCAGCTGCTCGCCCAGCTTCTGGAGCAGGCCTCTCCGCTTCCAGCCCTGCCAGTGGATCTCCGCCGAGTGCTGGAGGTCCGCCTCGAAGGACTTCGCCAGCTCCTCCGCGAACACCGGGTCCTCCACCATCACCGAGGCCTCGTCGGTGTGGCTGAGCGCCAGCGGATCCAGGTTGGTGGAGCCCACGACGCTCAGCGTGTCGTCCGCGACCAGCGTCTTGGAATGCATCATCGAGATCTCGTACTCGTAGATGCGCACGCCGGCCGCGAGGAGCCGCGCATAGGACGCCCGCTGCGCGTTGAACACGGGCTTCACGTCGTGGTAGCGGCCGGGCACCAGCACCCGCACGTCCACGCCCTCGCGCGCCTTGAGGATGAGCATGTCGCTGATGGCTTCCGACGGGATGAAGTACGAGTTGGCGATCCACAGCCGGTGCTTCGCGGCGGCGATGGACAGCAGCCACATCTTCGACGCCTCCGAGAGGAAGCGGTGCCCGGTGCTGGCCACGAAGAGGGCCCTCGCGTTGCCCGCGGGCGAGAGCTCCGGGAAGGACTCCGGTGGCAGGAAGGCGCCGCCGGACTCCTGCCAGTTCTGCGCGAAGGCGAGCTGCATGCCTCGCACGACGGGGCCTCGCACCCGCACGTTCGTGTCGCGCCAGGTCTCCGCCGCGTCGCCGTTGCCCAGCCAGCTGCGCCAGATGCCGAAGCCGCCGGTCAGCGCGACCTCGCCGTCGCGGATGACCATCTTGCGGTGCATTCGCGCGCGGATCCGCACCGCGTCCAGGGACGTCACCGCGCCCTGGTAGGGACGGTAGATGCGCACGTCGCAGCCGGCGTCCGCGAGCACCGGGGCCACGAGCTCGAAGTTCACGCTGCCCAGCGGATCCACGATGACCCGGCACTGCACGCCGGGGGCACGCTCGCGCAGCGCGATGAGCAGCCGGTCCGACGGGATGCCCGGACGCCAGATGTAGCTGGCGATGTGGATGCTGGAGCGCGCGGCGCGGATCTCCTCCTCGATGACGTCGAAGACCTCGCCGTTCTGCACCAGCTCCACGCCGTTGCCGGGCTCCATCGGGACGCCCATCGTCTGCTCGATGGCCAGGTCCCTCTCGGCCGGGTCCTCCGGCAACGCGCGCAGGCGCAGGTCCTGTCGGTGGTTCGGGTAGGGACACCCCGCGGTGAGCAGGGCGAGCAGGATGGGCCAGACCAGCCGCACGGTCCGGAAGCTAGGGCACCCCCGCCCCTTCCGCATCCGCCGTGTGTCTCCGAGTGGAGGAAGCGCGTGGATGGACACGGACACCGTCCACCCGCCGACGCTTGAGCCCCTTGGCACGAGAGGCCGGTGGTGCTGGACGCGCCGCGTGCGCACTGCTGGGTGCGGACAACGGATGCACAGGAGGACGGACACGGCATGGGGCGACAGGGGATGGCACCCGCGTACGGAGCGCTCCTGTGGGTGGGCCTGCTGGGGGCGCCGGCCGCGTCCGCCTCGGTGTGGAGGCAGGACGTGCCGTCCTCGGGGGATGTTTCATCCGCGCCTCGAGATGAACAGGCGCCCGCGTCACCCGAGCCCGAACCTCCACCGCCTCCGCTGAAGCCCACCGTCCTGGATGCGCCGCTCCTGGACGCGGATCCTCCGCCTCCCGCCGTGCCGCCTCGCCCGCTGCGGCCCTTCATTCCGCACGGCGAGCCCTACACGGAGGCCCCGTTGTCCGCCGGCACCTGGGCCGCGCATGGCGGCGTCACGCTGCTGCCCCTGACCACCGTCTGGGCCGCGACCCGCGTGGGCGGTGATACGCGCCTGGGCGCCACCGCCGCGGAGGCCGCCGCGGGCACGGTGCTCGCGTCGCTTCCGGGGCGCTTCCTCTTCGTGCATCCCTCCTATCCGCTGGGACGGCAGATGGAGCTGGAGGTGGGCGCGTTCGGCGCGGCGATGGTCGTCACGCCGCCCATCGCCGCGCTCGGCACCTGGGGCATGGGAGAGGTTGCGTTCGGCGACAGCCAGCATCGCGGCCACGCGTACCTGGGCGCGCTCGGCGGCGCGACCGTGGGAATGCTGCTGGGCCTCGCCGCGCATGAGGGCCTGCGCCACCTGGCCGGCACCAGCGAACGGCTGGACTTCCTGCGCCAGTACCTCGCGTTCTCGCTCATCGGCAGCGGAGCGACGGTGGGCTATCAGTGGAGCCGCACCCCCACGCCCAGTCATTGACGCATTGTTTCGCCGCATCGGGGTTTCAAATTTCTTCCCGCGTGCGGCGCCTCGGCGCCCCGCCCTCCGCGCGTGCGCGCGTGCCTGCAATCTCGCCAGTGGCGTTGTCAGCCCCGGTCCCTAGAGTGCTCCGTGCAGCGCCAACACATCGCAGGGAGACGACACCATGCAGGCTCGCAAGAACGTCCGTCGCATCGCATTCGTCCTCGCCGCCGCCGCCACCGTGATGGGCCTGGGCATCGCCGCCACGCCGTCCTCCGCCGACGCGCAGGACTGCACGCCCACGTGTTTCAAGAACCCCATCACCGGGCAGATCACCTGTACGTACCCCTGCCCGTAGTCCCGGGCCGGACACGACCGTGATGGAAAAAGGCCCCGCCCGCTTCATGCCGGGCCGGGGCCTTCTTCATGCGCCATGCTCGGATGAGTGCGCGCTACTCCGTGCGCATCGCCTCCACGGGGTCCAGCTTCGCGGCGCGCGCCGCCGGGTAGATGCCGAACGCCAGCCCCACCCCGCAGCTCATCACCAGCGACACCACCACGGACCACATGGGGACCTCCGTGGGCAGGTTGATCATCCAGCGCGCCAGGTGCGCCAGGCCCACGCCCAGCGCCACGCCCACCGCGCCGCCCACCAGCGACAGCACCACCGCCTCCAGCGCGAACTGCGCGAGGATGCGGTAGCGCTTGGCCCCCAGCGCCTTGCGGATGCCAATCTCCCGCGTCCGCTCCGTCACGGCGACCAGCATGATGTTCAGGATGCCGATGCCGCCCACCAGCAGCGACAGGATGCACACGCCGAAGCTGGCCGCGGACACCGCCGCGGAGAGGCTGTTGAACATCTGCGTGGCGGACGCATTGTTGTAGAGGAAGAAGTCGTCCGGTTCGTCCGGCTTGAGCCCGTGGCGGCGTCGCATGAGCAGCGTCACTTCATCCTGGGCCCGCTGGAGCACCTCCGGGGACTTCGCCTGGATGCTGATGCGGAAGTCGCGCACGCCGAACATGGACGCGAAGGTGGACAGCGGAATCATGGCCTGGTTGTCCTGGCTGCCGCCGCCCAGGAACCCGCCCCGGCGCTTGAGCGTGCCCACCACCTGGAAGGTGCGGCCCAGGAGGCGGAACTCGCGGTTCAGGGGGTCCAGGCCGGGCCACAGCGTGTCCGCCAGGTCCTGGCCAATCACCGCCACGCGCCGGCCGTCCACGAACTCCGCGTCCGTGAAGGGCCGCCCGCTGGAGAGGCTCACCGAGTTGGTGTTGAAGTACTCCGCCGTACCGGCCCAGACGTTCACGTTGGGGCGCGACTCGCGGTCCGCGGTGGAGGCCTTCTGGCCGCCCTTGGAGTCTTCACCCGCGGCCTGTGAGATGGAGGGCTGCGTGCGGATGGCGTCCAGGTCCGCGTAGCTGAAGCGCGGCCGGCGCGCGAGCTCCGCGATGGACAGCTCGCCCTGGCCGAAGGGCAGCCGCTGCACCTGGAAGCAGTCGCTGCCCAGCTCCGACATCTGGTCGTTCACCTGGTTCTTGAGCCCCTCGATGAGGGACATCATGGACACCACGGTGGTGACGCCGATGACGATGCCCAGCAGCGTGAGGAAGGAGCGCAGGGGGTTGGAGCGGAACGTGCCGAACGCCAGCCGCACCGTGTCCCAGAAAGCCATCCACATGGTCAGGTCTCCCGCTCGCGCCTAGTCGTGGCGGAGCGCTTCCACGGGGTCCAGGTTCGCGGCGCGCGCCGCCGGCCAGATGCCGAACAGCAGGCCCACCACCGCGGAGAAGCCCACGCCCAGCACCACCGTCATGGGCTGCACCGCCGCCGCCAGGGGCGTGAGGTAGTTCACCAGCCACGCGAGGCTCATGCCCACCGCGGTGCCCATGGCGCCGCCCACCGCGGACACGCTGGCCGCCTCCATGAGGAACTGGAGGATGATGGTGTGCTTGCGAGCGCCCAGCGCCCGCCGGACGCCAATCTCGCGGGTCCGCTCGCGCACGGACACCAGCATGATGTTCATGATGCCGATGCCGCCCACGAGCAGCGTGATGAGCCCGACGCCGGTGGCCGCGCCGTAGAGCGCGCCGGTGAGCTGCGCGTACATGTTGGCCAGTTGGTCCGGCCGGTTGATGGCGAAGTCGTCCGGCGCGCCGGGCTTGGTGTTGCGCTCACGGCGCAGCGTCTCCGTGAGGCGGTCCTGCACGCGGGGGATGTTCTCCTGCTGGTCCACCGCGAGCACCAGGGTCACGTCGCGCTGGGTGCCGAAGTGCCCCTGGAACGCGGTGTACGGCAGCATCACCACCAGGTCCACGTTCTGCCCCAGCAGCGTGCCGCGCTCCACGATGACGCCCGCGATGCGGTAGGGGCGGCGGTCCACGAGGATGCGGTGGCCCACCGGGTTGATGCCCGGGAAGAGCACCTTGCCGATCTCCGCGCCAATCACCACGACGGGGGAGCGGTTGTCCACGTCCGCCTGCGTGAGGAAGCGGCCCTGGCCCATCTCCACGGAGGACGTCATCGCGTAGTCGGGGCTGGTGCCCATGGTCTGCACGGAGGCGAGCTTCCGGTTCTGGAAGGACACCTCCGCGTTGACGAACATCATGGGGGCCACGGCGATGACGTGCTCGGAGGCGGCGCGCATGGGCTCCACCAGGTCCAGCGAGAGCTTCTTGCGGTTGCGGTACGCCCACCAGTCCCCGTTCATCACCCAGGGGAACTTGGACACCTGGAGCGTGTTGGAGCCGATCTTGCTGAGCTGGTCCGCGAACGAGCTGTTCAGCCCCTGGATGATGCCGACGATGGCCAGCAGGGTGCACACGCCCACGCCGATGCCCACCGTGGTGAGCACCGTCCGCAGCCGGTTGGAGCGCAGCGAGGTCAGCGCGATGCGCGCGCCCTCCCACACGTCGACCCGGAAGTTCACGAAACCACCCCTTCACGCTGGAAGCCGCGCGGCCTGGCGCACACCGGGAGGGTCCCCGGCGGACGGGCCGCGTCAGGCACTCTACGCCCAGGAGGGCCGCCCATTGCACGCGGCCTTCACCGGACAGCGTTTCACGGCGGGATTTTCCCGTTTCAGGGCAGTACGGTCACCGTGTCACCGGTCAGGCGCACCTTGACGGTGACCTCGTTGGGGAGCGTGCCGGCCTCGTCCACGATGTGGTTCTCGTCCACGCCCACGCGCACGGTGTACTCGCCGTCCGGGGTGTCGGTGACGTCCAGCCACTGGCAGGGCAGGTCCGCGGTGTAGACGTCCGACCAGCCGGGCGAGATGCCCGTGCCCGGGTCGTACCAGCTGTAGGGTTCCCCGTCCGCGCAGTACTGGGTGAAGTCGATCATGTAGAAGCCCTGCTTGCGCCCCACGGACGTGGTGTTGCCCGCCGCGTCCTTCAGGTCGTAGCCGGCGAAGTTCGTCAGGTGGTGGTGCTCATGGCACTCGTCGTAGACGAAGAGGTCCGGCCGCTCCTCCGGTGAAGGCACCACCAGCGGGCCCGTGCCCATGTTCATGATGGAGGTGGTGAAGCGCAAGAGGCGCCGCTCACCGCCCGCGGGCACGCAGCCCTCGCGCACCTCGCACGAGTCCGCCGTGAAGGAGCGCCGGTCGATGTAGAGCGTGCGGGCGAGGACGTCCCGGTCCACCGTGAGGTCCGGCTTGCCGTTCACGGGGTCTACCTGGAGGCCGCACGTCCGCGTGGGCGCCAGCGCGGGCGCGGGCTCCCGCGAGTCCGGCACCGCGCCGCCGCCGAACACCATCACCCGGCCCAGGGCGGACTCGCCGCCGCCTCCCGAGGGTGTGCCCGCGGGCGTGCCGCTGAGTCCCGGGGACACGCCCACCACCAGGTCGTCGTACCCGTCCCCGTCCAGGTCGCCCGCGGAGGCCATGCCCAGGTAGTCGGTGCCCATCGACGTCTGGAGGTCGAGCCGGTTGGCGCGCGGCCACGCCCACACCGGCTCCAGCGGACCGGACACGTCCGCGGTGGGGCGGAAGAGGTACGCGCGGCCCACGGCGCCCATGGCGAAGTCGTGGCCCGTGCCGCCCTCCACCATGGAGCCCACGGAGACGACGGTCTTGCTGAAGGTGACGAAGGCCTGTCCCAGGAGGGGGAAGGCCGCGTCGTCCATGGGCTGCCAGGTGATTCGCGGC
Source organism: Corallococcus sp. CA049B (assembly GCF_003611685.1). Classification (NCBI taxonomy): domain Bacteria; kingdom Pseudomonadati; phylum Myxococcota; class Myxococcia; order Myxococcales; family Myxococcaceae; genus Corallococcus; species Corallococcus sp. CA049B. The sequence goes on from NZ_RAWC01000044.1 coordinate 30,899, forward strand.
GCGTAGCCAGGGCCCGCGGCGTCGGACAGGTGCAGGCGCTGGCTGCCGTCCAACAGCAGGAGCGCCTCCGCGCGGCCGTCTCCGTTCAGGTCGGGCAGCGCGGCGAACAGCTCGGCCTGCCCCGTCCACACCGGCTGCGCCGTGAGCGGCCCTTCACAGACGCGAGCGCCACCCGCCTTGCACCCCAGGAAGAGCTCCACCGTGAAGTCATCGTGGGTCACGGCCAGGTCCTGCACCCCGTCCCCGTCCGCGTCGCCCGCGGGGTTGGGGACGCCGGTCAGCTTGCGCACGGCGGTGAAGGCGCCCTCCGGTGCGCCCGGCGTCGCCCGGTACACGGTGAGCTCCCCGTCGAGCGTGGAGACGGCGAGCTCGTCCTTCCCGTCTCCGTCCAGGTCCAGCAGCCGCGCGCCCTTGAAGCGCAGGGTGGTGGAGTCCGGCGCTCGGAACACGGGCTGCGCCAGCACCTGGGACAGGTCCGGCCCGCCCTTGAAGACGCTGACGCCGAAGGCGGTGGCGACGAGCACGTCCGCGTACGCGTCCCCGTCGATGTTGCCCGTGGTCACCGTCATCCGGCTGCTGGAGGCGCGAGGGCTGGGGTGCACCCACGACAGCGTGGTGGTGACCGGGGTCTTCGAGAAGTCGCGCGCCTCGCCCGCGTACACCATCACGCGGCCAGGGTCGGTCTGGGTGCTCGAGCAGGGCGCGGACGTCACCAGCAGGTCCTTGCGCCCGTCCCCGTCGAGGTCTCCCACCGCCACGGTGCGGCCGAAGCATTCCCTGGGGTTCGCGCCATCACCGGTCACCTGCCAACGCGGCGTTTCGGAGAGGGTGGAGCCCGCGTCCGGTGTGCCGGCGTCGGGCTGGGGCTTCGGGTCGTCCTTGCAGCCCGTCAAGACCAGAAGCCCCACCACCGCGCAGGACCGCGCGCATCGCATCCGCATCGTGTCGCTCTCCCCGGAATGAACCGGCCGGCATTGCACCGGCCCCATCACCAGGAGCCCCTTCGCGGAGAAACGATGCGCGCGGTCCGCCCTTTCGCGTCAGGGCAGCACGGTCACGGTGTCCCCCTTCAGGCGCACCTTGACGGTGGCTTCGTTGGGGAGCGCGTCGAGCTCGTCGATGATGTGGTTCTCATCCACGCCCACCCGCACGGTGTAATCGCCGTCCGGAGTGTCCGTGACGTCCAGCCACTGGCAGGCGGTGTCCGCGGTGTAGACGTCCGACCAGCCCGGCGAGATGCCCGTGCCCGGGTCGTACCAGGAGAACGGGGTGCCGTCCGCGCAGTACTGGGTGAAGTCCACCATGTAGAAGCCCTGCTTGCGCCCCATGGACAGGGAGTTGCCGGAGGCATCCTTGAGGTCGTAGCCGGCGAAGTTCACCAGGTGGTCGTGCTGGTGGCACTCGTCGTAGACGAAGAGGTCCGGGCGCTCCTGCGGCGAGGGCACCACCGCGGGCGCGGTGCCCATGTTCACGATGGAGGTGGTGAAGCGCAAGAGGCGCCGCTCGCCGCCCGCGGGCACGCAGCCTTCACGCACCTCGCAGGAGTCCGCCGCGAAGGCGCGCCGCTCGATGTAGAGCGAGCGGGCGATGACGTCCCGGTCCACCGTGAGGTCCGGCTTGCCGTTCACGGAGTCCACCTGGAGACCGCACGTCTTCGTGGGCATCAGCGCGGGCGCGGGCTCCTGCGAGTCCGGCACCGCGCCGCCGCCGTACACCCGCACCCGGCCCGGGGCGCGCGTGCCGTCATTCTCCTGCGAGAGGCCCACCACCAGGTCGTCGTAGCCGTCCCCGTCCAGGTCGCCGGGGCTCGCCACGCTGGGGAGGATGAAGCCCAGCATCGTCTGGGACAGGAGGCGGTTGGCGCGCGGCCACGACCACACCGGCTCCAGCGGACCGGACACGTTCGCCGTGGGGCGGAAGAGGTACACGCGCCCCAGCGAGGCGAGCACGAAGTCGTGGCCCGTGCTCCCCTCCACCATGGCGCCCACGGTGAGGCTCTGGGCGGCCACGCTGGGGAAGGCCGGGTCGTCCATCAACGTCCACACGGGCGTGGCGGAGTAGCCCTGGACGGAGGCGTCGGACAGGTGCAGGCGCACGCTGCCCCTCAGCCCCGCGAGCATCTCCGGACGGCCGTCCCCGTTCAGGTCCGGAATCCCTCTCACGCTCTCCGCCGTGCCCTTCCACACCGGCTGCGTGGTGAGCGGTCCATCACAGACGCGCGAGCTGTCCGCCTTGCAGCCCAGGAAGAGGCCCTGGCTGTTCTCCTCGTCGTACAGGGGGATGAGCAGGTCCTGGGCGCCGTCCCCATCCGTGTCTCCGGCGGGTGACGCGTAACCGGAGAGCACCCGCACGTTGGTGAAGGGGCCCTCCTTCCCGCCGGGCGTCGCGCGGTAGATCGTGGTGCTCCCGGTGAAGGTGGAGACGATGAGGTCGTCCAGCCCGTCGCCATCCACGTCCAGCAGCCGCCCGATGCCGAAGCGCGTGGTCGAGGAGTCCGGCACGCGGAACAGCGGCTGGGCGAACACCTGGGACAGGTCCGGCCCGCCCTTGTACACACTGACGCCGTAGTAGCTCTTCACCACCACGTCCGCGTACGCATCCCCGTCGACGTCGCCCGTGCCCACCGTCATCTGGTAGCCCGACGTGCGCGGGCTGGGGTGCACCCATGACAGCTTGGAGGTGACGGGCGTCTTGGAGAAGGAGGCCCCCTCTCCGGGGTACACCATCACGCGGCCGGGGTTCGTGGGGCCGCTGGTGCACGGCGGAGAGATGACCACCAGGTCCTTGCGCCCGTCCCCGTCGAGGTCACCCAGCGCCACGCCGCGGCCGAAGCACTCCTTCGGTTCGAGGCCATCCCCTTCGACCTCCCAGAGGGGCGTCTCGGAGAGGGTGGGCCCGGTGGAGCCGGCGTCGTCCTGGGAACCCGCGTCCGGGACGCCCGCGTCGGGCTGGGGCTTCGGGTCGTCCTTGCAGCCCGCCGTCAGGGACACCACCACGGCGCAGGCCAGCGCTCCACGGATCCGCATGTTCACTCCTGGGCAGGACGCGCTCACGCCCCCAGCGCATCCGAGGTCCCGCATGAAGGGGCGCGCAGGATAGAGCGGCGTGCTCCGTTCCCCGAAAGGCCCTTCCTGGATGAACGGTTCTTCCGACGGCTGCCCGACGGCGCATTGCCTTCCGGACGGAGAGCAGCCGGGCAGGCGGGCATGGCCAGCCCCCGCCGCCATCCCCACATTCGCGCGAATGCACGCGCCCTGAGCACGTGCCCGAGCCATGGCCGACACCGCCGCCGACACCGCCCTGGACTCCCACGCCGCTCCGGCGTCCGAGCGGTTCAGCCGCTCACAGAAGGCCTTCACGCTGGCGGGGGCGCTGCTGGGGCTGCTGCTGGCGGCGTTGGACCAGACCATCGTGGCCACGGCGGGGCCCACCATCCAGGCGGACCTCCACATCGCGCCGGAGCATTACCCGTGGCTCACCACCGCGTACCTGGTGGCCTCCACGATGATGGTGCCCGTGTGGGGCAAGCTGTCGGACCTGCTGGGCCGCCGCGCGGTGCTGGTGGCGGGCATCGCCGTGTTCCTCACCGGCAGCTTCCTGTGCGGCGCGGCCCGCTCCACGCTCGTGCTCATCCTCTGCCGCGCGGTGCAGGGGCTGGGCAGCGCGGCGCTCTTCACCGCTGCGCTGGCGGTGGTGGCGGACCTGTTCCCGCCGAGCGAACGGGGCAAGTACCAGGGCCTGTTCGGCGCGGTGTTCGGCCTGTCCAGCGTCATTGGCCCGCTGGCCGGTGGCTTCATCACGGACGCGCTGGGCTGGCACTGGGTGTTCTTCATCAACCTGCCGGTGGGCGCGCTCGCGCTGGCGCTCATCATCCTGCGCATGCCGGCGCTCAAGCCGGAGGGCGTGCACGGCGGGAAGCTGGACCTGTTGGGGGCGGTGGCGCTGGCGGTAGGTGTCGTGCCGCTGCTGCTCGCGCTCAGCCTGGGCCACGGCGCGGCGGCGCCCAGGGCGGGCGGGTTCCCGTGGGGCTCCGCGCCCATCCTGGGGTTGTTCGCGCTGTCGGCGGTGGGGCTGGGACTCTTCGTGTGGAGGGAGCGCCATGCGAAGGAGCCGCTGCTGGAGCCGTCGCTGTTCCGCCTGCGCGCGTTCTCCGCGGGCAACGCGGCGGTGTTCATCATTGGCGCGGTGTTCCTGGCGTCTGTCACCTTCCTGCCGCTGTTCATGGTGAACGTGGTGGGGCTGTCCGCGACGCACTCCGGGCTGACGCTGACGCCGCTGACGCTGGGCGTGGTGGCGGGCAACGTGCTGTCCGGGCAGCTGGCGTCCCGGATGGGCCGCTACAAGGCGCTGATGGTGGGGGCGCTGCTGTTCCTCATGGGCGGCTTCGCGGTGATGGCCTTCACGCTGACGCCGGACTCCAGCCAGGCCGAGGTCACCGTGAAGATGGTGCTGGTGGGCCTGGGCCTGGGCCCGTCCATCCCGCTCTACACCGTGGCCGTGCAGAACTCCGTGCCGCCCCAGCGCATTGGCGTGGCCACGTCCGCGACGACGTTCTTCCGGCAGCTGGGCATGACGGTGGGCGTGGCGCTCCTGGGCACCGTGTTCGCGGGCACGCTGGGCCGGGAGCTGCACGCGCGCACGCAGCAGGCCACGCGCGGGCTGCCTCCGGACGTGCGTCAGGAATTGCACGCGTCCGCGCCGGCGGGCCTGGGCGGAGGAGAGGGCGCGCCGCAGGGCCAGCGGTTCCAACCGGAGCAGGTGAAGGCGAAGCTGCGCGAGGGCTTCGCCGAGGAGCGGCGGCAGGCATTGCAGGAGGGGCCCGAGGCCCGCGCGCGAGTGGACGCGGACGAGGCCCGCGCGCTGTCCACCGTGGACCGCATGGAACGCGCGCTGAAGGAGTCCTTCACCCGCGCGACGATGGCGGTGTACCGCTTCGCCATCTTCGTCGCGCTGGCGGCCCTGCTCGTCACGCTGCTCTTGCCGGAGCTGCCGCCGCGCCGGGGCGGGCCGCGCAAGGCCCCGGCGGAGGCATAGCAGCGCCCTACTTCTTCGGCGGCGGCGGCCCGTCCGACTCCGGCCCGGTGGGGCGCGCGAGCGTGCCCGGAGACTCCGCCAGCGCGTACGCCATCCACGTCACCGCGGCGGTGCTGCGCGACAGGTCCTGGGGGTCCACCTTGTCCAGCGTGTCCGCCATGGAGTGGTGCACGTCGAAGTAGCGGCTGCTGTCCACGCGCACGCCCACGAAGGGCACGTGCGCGGGCTCCATGGGGCTCAGGTCCGCGCCCGTCGCGTGCCCCACCAGGAACTTCGCCGCGCCCAGGCCTTCCAGCGGCGCCAGCCACGGCCACAGCAGCGTCTCACCGCCCGGCCCCGCGTGCAGGCTCACGCCCAGGGGGCGCCCTCCGCCCGCGTCCATCTCGATGGCGGCCACGTGCTTGGGCAGCTCCTTCGCATGCGCTTGCGCGTACGCGCGGCCGCCGCGCAGCCCGTTCTCCTCGTTCATGAACAGCACCACGCGCACCGTGCGCCGGGGCGCCTGGGGCAGCTTCGCGATGAGCCGCGCGGCCTCCATCACCATCACCACGCCCGCGCCGTCGTCGTGCGCGCCCGTGCCCACGTCCCACGAGTCCAGGTGCGCGCCCAGCAGCACCACCTCGTCCGGCTTCTCGCGGCCCCGCACCTCCGCCACCACGTTGGACGAGTCCGCGTCCGGCAGGTCCGAGCACCCCAGCACCAGCCGCACCTTCACCGCCCCGCCCTGGAGCATCCGGTGCAGCGTGAGCGCGTCCTCCACCGACACCGCCGCCGCGGGCAGGCGCGGGCCGCCTTCGTCGAAGCGCGTGGCGCCCGTGTGCGGCGTGCTCAGCGACGCCGTGGCCAGCGAGCGCACCAGCGCGGCCACCGCGCCCTGCTTCGCCGCCGCCGCCGGACCCCGGCCTCGCAGCCCCGCGAAGCGGCCGTAGTCCGCCGCCTCCGACATGGTGTGGTTGAAGAACACGATGCGGCCCTTCACCTTGTCACCCAGCGCCGCCAGCTCCTCCAGGGAGTTCACCTCCACCACCTCCGCCGTGACGCCCTCCGGCGGCGTGGGCGCGCTGCCGCCCAGGGCCAGCAGCGACAGGGGCAGGCCGCGCGTGCGCGCGGAGGCGAGGATTTCGCCGTGCTCCTCGCCCCGCACCCAGCGCGGCACCTTCACCGGCTCCTTCCACGCCTTCACCCCGTCCGCCTGGAACCCGCGCAGGGCCCACTGCACCGCGGCCTCCGCGGACTCGGAGCCGGACAGGCGCGGCCCGATGCCGTCCGTCAGCTCCGCCAGCCGCGCGTACGCATGGCCTTCCGCGAGCGCGGGCCCCACCAGCTTCGCCGCCGTGGCCTGCTGCGCGGCGCTCAGCTTCGTCACGGCCGGGGGCGTGGCCTTCACCGACGAGGTGGCCGGGGACTTCGGCGCGGGCTCCTGGGAGGGCGCGGTGGCCGTGTTCTGGGGGGAAGGCGACGCCGAGGTGAGCAGCCGCAGGGCCAGCGAGATGGGCAGGACGAAGGTGGACGTGGACACTCGAATCCTCGAGGGGACCTGATGAGTGATGAGGGGCGGGGTGGAAGTCCCAGGGGCCACCGCGCGCCGAGAGGGGGAACGCGGCGCGCGGGGCTCAACTGGGACGTCACGCACCGGTTCCGCGGTTGGGGAACGCGAGGCCCGGTACATACGCCATCTTCCAAGAAGAAGAGGACGTGCGTGCATTCTTTAAAGAAATTCCTGGCAGCGTCAAGGCGGGAAGTGAGCATTGCGACCCGCGGGTGATGTGAGTGTTCACGACCCTCCGCTACGCGGGACGTCCCCTGGCTCGCATCCGCCCTGGGTGACCCGTGACGTCTTTCCGCTTCCGCGGGCCCTGGACACGCCGCCGCGCGCCCTATTCCCCGGGCCCGGGACGACCTGACGCCCTGGCTGCCCTGCGTCAAAGCGGCGGGACGGAGGGGCTCGCGCGCCGGCACGGCGGACTGGCGACACGCCCTCGGGCGTTGACCCGGAACAGCCGGGCACGGACGCAGAGACCGGGGAGGATGCTCCGGTTCCGGAGGAATGACTCCTTCGGAATTCCCCGTTGCCCACCCCGGAGGACCCGGGTGACAGTGCCACGGCCGGAGGTCGCCCCCCTCGACCCACGGTCCCCCCGCTCATGAGCGTGTCCCCCTCCGAAACGGAACAGGCCCTGAGGGCCGAGGTCGAACGTCTGCGATTCCGCCTGCGCGCCGCGGGTCTGGATGACGGCGTTGGCGCGGCTCCCGCCCCGGCGTCCCCTGGCGGGAACGCCGACGCGCGCGTGAAGCAGGAGCAGCTGCGGTTGGCCCAGGAGGCGGGTGGGATTGGCGTGTTCACGCTGGACATCGCCACCAATCAGCTGACGGTGACGCCGCAGTTCTGCCGGCTGTACGGCGTGCCGGTTTCGGACACCCTGCCCGCGCCGGTCATCGAGGCGCTCGCGCTGGAGGAGGACCGGCGCCACGTGTCCAACGCGCGGACGCGGGCCTCGGGGCAGGTCACGCCGTCGGTGGAGTACCGCATCCGCCGTCATGACACCGGGGACGTGCGGTGGATCCACCGGCGCGCGTCGCTGGTGTACGACGCGGCCGGCAAGCCGGTGCAGTTGGTGGGCATCACCCAGGACGTCACCGAGCGCCACCAGGCCAACGACGCCCTGCGCGAGGCGAACGAGCGCGTGCAATTGGCGCTGAACGCCGAGGCAATGATTGGCACCTGGGTGTGGGACGTGCCTGGCAACCGCGTCGTCGCGGACGAGCGCTTCGCGCATTCCTTCTCATTGGACCCCGTGCAGGCGCGCGAAGGTCTGCCCCTCTCCCAGTTCGTGGCCGCCATCCACCCGGAGGACCGGCCCCGGGTGGAGGCGGCCATCGCCCGCGTGCTGACGACGGGCGGTGCGTACCGCGCCGAGTACCGCGTGCTCCACGCCGACGGCGAGCACCGGTGGGTGGAGGCCAGCGGCCACTGCCACCTCTCCGCGCAGGGCGCCCCGCTGCGCTTTCCCGGCGTGCTGGTGGACATCGACGCGCGCAAGCGGGCGGAGCTGCGGCAGACGGCGCTGCTGGAGATGGCGGACCGGCTGCGCGAGGCCTCGTCCCCGGACGCCGCCGCGCAGCTGTCCATGGAGGTGGTGGGGCGGCTGCTGGGCGTGCCGCGCGCGGGCTACGGCACGGTGGACGCGGCGCACGCGCTGGTGCTGATGCACCCGAACTGGGTGGCCTCGCCAGAGGTGGTGCGGGTGGAGGGCGTGCACCGCTTCCACGACTACGGCGTGTTCCTGGAAGACCTCCTGAAGGGCGAGGTCGTGGCCATCCCGGACGTGCGGGAGGACCCGCGCACGGCGCCCCAGGCGGACGCGCTGGAGCAGGTGGGTATCCGGGCGCTGTTCAACATCCCGCTCCTGGAGCACGGCCGGTTCGTGGCGGTGCTGTTCCTGCACGACGTGCAACCGCGCACGTGGACGGCGGAGGAGATCGAGCTGTGCCGCGACGTGGCCGACCGCGTGTGGGCGACGCTGTCCAGGCTCGAGGCGCTGTCGGACCTGAAGCAGGCCAACGAGACGCTGGAGCAGCGCGTGGCGCAGCGCACGCGGGAGCGGGACCGCGTGTGGAACGTGTCCCAGGACCTGCTGGTGGTGGGGAGCCTGTCGGAGGGGAAGTTCCTCAGCGTCAACCCGGCCTGGACGCGGATGCTGGGGTGGACGGAGGAGGAGCTGCTGGGCCGCACGTCGGAGTGGCTGGAGCGCCCGGACGACTACGCGCGGTCGCGTGCCGAGGTGCACCGGCTGGAGGGAGGAAACCCCACGCTGAACTTCGAGAGCTCCTACCGGTGCAAGCACGGCGGCTCCCGGCGCATCTCCTGGACGGCGGTGCCGGTGCCGGAGGACGGCGTGCTGTACGCCGCCGGGCGTGACGTCACCGCGCAGCGGCAGGCGGAGGAGCAGCTGCGGCAGGCGCAGAAGATGGAGGCGGTGGGCAAGCTCACGGGCGGCGTGGCGCACGACTTCAACAACCTGCTCCAGGTGGTGGGCGGCAACCTCCAGCTGCTCCAGCGCGACGTGGCGGGCAACGAACGGGGCTTGAACCGGGTGCGCTCGGCGCTGAGCGCGGTGGAGCGCGGGGCCCGGCTGTCCGGGCAGCTGCTGGCGTTCTCACGGCGGCAGCCGCTGGAGCCGCGCTCCCTGAGCCTGGGCCGGCTGGTGCGGGGCATGGACGACCTGCTGCGCCGCGCGCTGGGCGAGGACGTGGAGGTGGAGACGGTCATCGGCGGCGGGCTGTGGAACACGATGGCGGATCCGCACCAGCTGGAGAACGTCATCCTCAACCTGGCCATCAACGCGCGCGACGCGATGGGGGGCGCCGGGAAGCTGACGCTGGAGTTGAGCAACGCGGCGCTGGACGACCACTACGCGCAGGCGCACCGGGAGGTGATGGCCGGGGCGTACGTGCTGCTGGCGGTGTCGGACACGGGCGGGGGCATGTCGCAGGAGGTGATGGAGCGCGCGTTCGAGCCCTTCTTCACCACGAAGCCGGAGGGCCGGGGCACGGGCCTGGGGCTGAGCATGGTGTACGGCTTCGTGAAGCAGTCCGGCGGGCACGTGAAGCTCTACAGCGAGCTGGGGCACGGCACGACGGTGAAGGTGTACCTGCCGCGCGCCTTCCAGCCGGAGGCGCCGGTGACGGAGGTGGTGACGGGGCCGGTGGAGGGCGGGAAGGAGACCATCCTCGCGGTGGAGGACGACGCGGAGGTCCGCGCCACGGTGGTGGAGCTGCTGACGGAGCTGGGCTACCGCGTGCTGCGCGCGGTGGACGGCCAGAGCGCGCTGTCCATCCTGAAGAGCGGCGTGGCGGTGGACCTGCTCTTCACGGACGTGGTGATGCCGGGGCCGGTGCGCAGCCCGGAGCTGGCGCGGCAGGCGAAGGCGCTGCAGCCGGACATCGAGGTGCTCTTCACGTCCGGCTACACGGAGAACGCCATCGTGCACGGCGGACGGTTGGACCCGGGCGTGAGCCTCTTGTCCAAGCCGTACCGGCGCGAGGACCTGGCGCGCAAGGTGCGCGCGCTGCTAGACCAGCGGCAGCAGCGGATGGCGACGCCGAAGCTCCAGCGGCCGGAGGTGGCGCGCACCGGGGAAACGTCCGCCGCGCAGGAGGCCGCGAGGCGGATGCACGTGCTGCTGGTGGAGGACGACGAGGACATCCGCGCGTCCGCCAGCGAGTTGCTGGGGCTGCTGGGCCACGCGGTGATGTCGGTGGCGAGCGCGGAGGAGGCGCGGGTGGCGCTGGCGGCGGAGCGGTTCGACGTGCTCTTCACGGACGTCACGCTGCCGGGCATGTCCGGCGTGGACCTGGCGCGCGAGGTGGCGCTGCGCAAGCCCGCCATGCGCGTCATCATCGCGTCCGGTCATGGCCGCGCCGCGCTGGATGGGGATCCGCAGCAGTGGTTGGGCGTGGTGGTGCTGCCCAAGCCCTATGCGCTGCCGCAAATTCAGCAGGCCCTGGCCCAGGTGGCCGCGACGAGCCGCTGAGGGGTCAGCGGCGCTGGCGCTCCAGGAAGGCCAGCATGCCTTCCGTGTTGCGGCGCTCGTGGTCGTCCAGGGACGGCAGGTACTCGCGGACCTCCGCGAGCATGGCCTCCGCGGCGGGCAGGTCCTCGGGGGAGACCTTGAACGCCCACTGCCAGTACTCCGCGGCCATGTATGAATACATTTGAGTGTCCAGCGGGTGCTTCAGGTACGCACGCAGGGCGCCTTTGACGACCCGTGGGGTCTGCCCCCAATGCGCGGCGCAGAAGAAGGCAGTCTTGGCGATGAACCGGAGAAGCGAGGCTGACGGCACTCGTCCTTCATGGCGCCGCCCCACCTGCTTGAGGCCCGCACGAAACCGGGGCCAGTCCCTGGGCGCGAGGCCCGTCACGTCCGACACATCATCGATGAAGGCACTCCAGGCCGGATCCCGAAAGGGCGGATCCTGGAACGCCTTCTTCATTTTCTTCGCGGGCATTCCAACGCCTTCCCGTTCCAGTTGTATACGGCGTCAGGCCAGAACCCGTTGGCCATACAATAGGATCGACACGAGTCACAGCGGCTCTCTCCCTCCACCCGTCCGGGCTTGCTGTCTCCGCCCGCATCGACACAGCGAACGTAGTCCTGGGTGCAGGTCTCCCTGACCCGTTCCTTCTCCGTCTTCTCCAGTTCCTCACCCGCTCCAGGTGGAGGCAACGGATTCGGCTTCCGGGGCCGGGGCGGCTTCATCATCTCCATCGTCTCGCACGCCGCCGCCGAGCCGCTCTTGCACTGGCAATCCACTGTGCTGACGCAGCCCGGCCCGGGCCCCGGGCCCAGGGATTGATGGAATTGCCGCGGGCCGCCTGCGCAGCCCGCGAGCACTCCACACAACACGAGGACGACGCCTAATCGCAGACCTGCTCCGTGGCGTGCGTGGTGGCCCGGGGGCTCCAGCCCTCGTTGCCATCCTTCTCGAAGTAGAACTTCGCGCGCGTGCGCTGCCGCGTGCCCACTTCGTTCAGCGTGTTCGCGTCGTACAGCCGGCCGTTCACCATCGTGTAGCGCACCGTGCGGCTGTTCGAGATGTCCTCCAGCGGGTTCCGGTCCAGCACCACCAGGTCCGCCAGCTTGCCCACCTCCAGCGAGCCCAGGTCCTTATCCATGCCCAGGTGGCGCGCGCCGTTGAGCGTGCCCACGCGCAAGGCCTGCATCGGTGACATGCCGCCCTGCACGAACATCGCCAGCTCCCAGTGCGCCGCCAGGCCTTCACGCTGGCCGTGCGCGCCCAGCTGCACGCCCACGCCCAGGTCGTTCAGCTCCTTCGCCACGCGGGCCACGTTCTGGTGGTTGAACTCCTCGTCCGGAATCATCACGCGGCGCCGCGAGCGCCCGTCCACCACGCGCCGGGGCACGAACGACAAGAGGCGCGTGTCCTCCCAGACGTTCGTCTTCTGGTACCAGTAGTTCTCCCCCATGAGCCCGCCGTAGGCCACGCCCAGCGTCGGCGTGTAGTTCACCTGCGTGCCCTTCCAGAGCTGGCGCACGTCGTCGTAGATGCGCGCCACCGGCAGCGAGTGCTCCAGCCCCGTGTGGCCGTCCACCACCATGGTCAGGTTGTGCTGGAGCAGCGAGCCGCCCTCGGGCACCACCAGCATGTCCAGCTCGCGCGCCGCCTGGAGCACCTTCTGCCGCTGGTCGCGCCGGGGCTGGTTGTAGCTCTTCACGCTGAACGCCCCCAGCGCCTTCATCCGCCGCAGGTGCCGGCGCGCGTCGTCCAGCGTGTCGATTTCCACGTGCGCGTCCGCGCTCGCCGCCCCGTACAGGATGGTGCCCGTGGAGAAGATGCGCGGCGACGTCAGCATCCCCGCCTTGCCCAGCTCGCTCGCGGCGAAGATGGTCTCCGAGTGGTTGGACGGGTCGTGCAGCGTCGTCACGCCGAACGCCAGCGACGCCGCCTGCACCCAGCTCTGCTCCGGCATCAGCCCGTCCACGCCCATGGCCCCGTGCCAGTGCACGTCAATCAGGCCCGGCATCAGCGTCTTGCCCTTCACGTCCACCACCTTCGCGGACGCGGGCACGTTCACCTTCCCCACCGGGCCCAGCGCCACGATGCGGTTGCCCTTCACCACCACCACGCCCTCCTCCACCACCTGCTCGCCCTTCATGGTGACGAGCCGCCCGCCCACCAGCGCCACCGTCCCCTCCGGCACGTCCGACTTCTGGGAGAACGCCACGTCCACCCCGTCCGCCTCCGGCGGCGGCAGCGTCTTGGGCGAGCCGTCCATGAACGTGAACGCGTCCTTCAGCGCCCGCGTGTAGAGCCTGGACCCCAGCGCCCAGTGCAGCGACAGCCGCGCGTCCGCGCCAGACCAGTGCAGGTATTCGCCCGCGTCACGGCTCACCTGCGTCACCGGCATCGCCTTGGTGGACGGCCCCACCCGCGCCTCCTTCGCGCCGCGCACGAAGGGCGTCACGTAGGCGTTGAAGTCCTCGCGGAAGGCCACCCACTTGTCGTCCGGCGACACGCGCATCTCCAGCGCGCCGCCGCTGGTCAGGTGCGTGTGCGGCTCGCCGCCGTCCAGCCCGATGCTGCGCAGCGTGCGCACGTCCTCCACGTCCTTGGACTCCACGTGCAGGAAGTACACGCGGTCCGGCTTCGCGCCGAAGTGCGGCTGCTCCCCGTCCCGCGTCAGCTTGCGCGCCACGCCGCCACCAGTGGACGGCACCACGAACAGCCCCGTCTCGCGGCTCCACGTGCCCGGCATCAGGTAGCCGTCGCCCGTCGTCCGGTACACCACCCACTTGCCGTCCGGGCTGAGCGCGGGCTCCACGTAGAAGCCCGGCTGCGTCGTCACCACGCGGCCCTCGCCGCCCGTCGCCGACACCATGCGCACCGCGCCCAGCGCGTCGTCGTCCCACGTCGTATAGACGATGGAGCGCCCGTCCCGCGAGAACGACGGGTAGAACTCCAGGTGCTCGTTCTGCCGCGTCAGCCGCCGCGGCGTCCCCGACGGCAGCTCCTTCACGTACAGCTTGCCCAGCGCCTGGTACACCAGCCTCTTGCCATCCGGTGACACCTGCATCCAGCGCAGCATCTTCACGTCGAAGCGGTCCGGCGCCACGGGCCGCGTGCCCTTCACCGCCGCGAACACCGTGCGCGTGCCCTTCACGTGGAAGGGGATGGGCGACACCTTCTTCGTCGCCACGTCGATGCGGTGCAGCGTCCCGCCCGCCCAGAACACCAGCGACTTGTTGTCCGGCGTCCACGCCATCACCGGGGACACGCCGTGGATGGCCCACGTCTCCTGCATGTCCCGGTCGAGCCCGACATACAGCGGCCGCTCCGCTCCGGACTTCACGTCCGTCACGTACAGCACGCTCCTGCCGCGCACCCGCCGCACGAACGCCAGCTGCTTGCCGTCCGGCGACGGCGTGGGCCGGATGGAGCCACCCGGACCGGTGACGAAGGGCTCCACCTCCTTCGTGTCCAGGTCCAGCCGCTGGATGGCGTAGAGCTCCTTGTTCGGGTCCTTGTCGTACTCGAAGGACTTCCCCGGCGTGACGTCCTGGCTGAAGTAGACGTAGCGGCCGTCCGGAGAGAACGCGGGCTCGCCCAGGTCCTTCTGGTCGTTGGCGCGCTCGGTGAGCTTCACGCCCTCGCCGCCCGCGCGGTGGTACATCCACACCTCGCCCGCGCCCAGCGAGCGCCGGCCGGTGAAGTGCTTGCGCGCCACCAGGAACTGGCCGTCCGGACTCCACGCCGGGCTGTTGAGCAGGCGGAGCTTCTCCTGCGTCACCGCGCGCGGGTTCTTGCCGTCGCGGTCCATCACCCAGACGTTGTCCCCGCCACCCCGGTCGCTGGTGAACGCGATGGACTTCCCGTCCGGGCTGTAGCGCGGCTGCATGTCCCACGCGGCGCCGGACGTCAGCGCGCGCGCCTCGCCGCCCGCGATGGGCAGCGCGTAGAGGTCTCCCAGCAGGTCGAAGAGGATTTCGTCCCCGCGCGGGCTCACGTCCACGTTCATCCACGTGCCCTCCCGCACGTCGATGGGCACCTGGCTGCTGGCCACGCCCGGGGGCGCGTCCACCTTCCACTCGTCCTTCTTCGCGTCGGGTGCTTCCGGGGTGGCGACGGGGGCCAGGGTGCCGCCGTCGCCCTCGCTCGCCCGGGCGGCCTCGCGCGCGGTGTCCTTGGGCGCGGGCGGCTTGGGCGGTTCCTGCGGAGGCGCTTCACCCCGCCCTGGGGGTGCGGGCTCGGGTGCACTCGCGGGCTTGGGCAGGGGCTGCGCCGCCAGGAGCAGGCCTGGGACGAGCAGCGCGAAGCAGAGGGAGGAGAGGGGTCGGTTCACCGGAAGTGTCCTCGGGGAAGACGCGGGGCGCGGCATCCTGCCAGGATGCGCGGGCTCGCAGGGCGCCCGTGAACTCGCGGGCGGGCAGGCGTGTTCCTGGGCGCGGCGTGCCGCGGTGCGTTCCCCCGGCGCGGTCCGAATCTGCTACTGCCTCCAGCCCATGTCGGACTTCAGTCTTCCCATGGATCCGGAGGGGCGGCGCGAGGCGCTCTCCGTGCTGTTCACCGAGGCGGTGCCTCACAATCACGCGCTCGGGCTGCGGCTGGAAGCGGTGGGGACCACGGACGCGACGGTGGTGATGCCGTACGCGGAGGTGCTCGTCGGCAACCCGGAGACGGGGGTGGTGGCGGGCGGCGCGGTGACCACGCTCATCGACGCGGCGAGCGGCGCGGCGGTGATGGCGGCGCTGGGCGCGTTCGCGGCCATCGTCACGCTGGACCTGAGAATCGACTACCTGCGCCCCGCGCGCCCGGGCCTGCCGCTGACCGCGCAGGCCGAGTGCTACAAGGTCACCCGCATGGTCGCCTTCGTGCGCGCGTTGGTGCACCAGGGCGACCCGGCGACGCCGGTGGCCTCCTCACAGGGCACCTTCATGCGGGTGGAGAGCTGATGAGCACGCCTTCGCTTCCCCTCGCGGACCTGGTGCGCCAGGTGCGCCAGTCGCGCGAGTACCACCGCCTCACGGACGCCATCCCCTACACGCGCTTCATGGGCATTGGCGTGGAGAACCTGGCCGGCGAGATGCTCTGCCGCATGCGCTACGCGCCGCACCTCATTGGCAACAGCATCCTGCCCGCGCTGCACGGCGGCACGCTGGGGGCGCTGCTGGAGTCGAGCGCCATCTTCGAGCTGCTGCTCCAGACGGACACCGAGCGCGTGCCCAAGGTCATCTCCACCACGGTGGACTTCCTGCGCTCGGGCAAGGCGCAGGACACCTTCGCGAAAGCGTTCATCACGCGGCAGGGACGGCGCGTGGCCAACGTGCGCGTGGAGGCCTGGCAGGACGACCGCACGCGGCCCATCGCCAGCGCGCACGCGTTGTTCCTGCTGTCGGAGCCGTGAACGGCCGGAGTCCGGTGGACGCTAGCCGTCCACCACGATGCGGTACGTGCGGCGTTTGCCATCAGCGCCCCAGATGATGAGCGTGGTCGTCCCCTTCGCCAGCGCGGAGACCTCCACGCCGTCCGCCCCCACCGTCTTCACGTCCGCGACGGACGGGTCGCCCAGCGCCACGCGGCTCATCCCCGGCACCGTGAGCACGCGCTTCGCGCCCTTCTTCAGGGTGAGCGTCTCGTCCGCGGCAGGAAGGTCCTTCGCGTCCCCAGCGCGAGCGGCGGGCTCCCTGGCCCCCGCGGGCAGGGCGCTGAGCAGCAGGGTTCCCAACGTCAGGGCCATGATGCGTGAAGCCATGGATGCGACCTCCGGGTGACTCCGGGGAGTCCGGAGCTGCCCCAATGTCCCATGCGTGGGCATCCGACGTCTCCCGAGAGCCCCCGCGCCGCGGACACTGACGTTGTTACAGCGTGGTTCCCATTTCTACAGGGTTCCTGCCAGGTCCTGCAGCGGACAGCGTGAACGAGGACACGGTGGATTGCCTTGGGGGCCGCCGGGTGGATGACAGGGTTTCCCGCCTGGGGGCTCGGTGGGGGCGCGGCAGTGAACGCGAGCGCGCGTCACGGGAGCGCGGCACGTCGCCTGCTAGCTCAGGGGAGCGACACCGACGCGGAGACCCCCATGAGCGAGCGCGAGTCGATGAAGCTGCGGGAGTTGAAGGAAGCCGCCCATGCGCTGTACCAGCGGGGGAGGTATGCGCAGTGCGTGGAAACGTACGCGCAGCTCGCGAAGTTGCTCCCGCGCGACGCGAATGTGCGCGTCCGGCTGGCGGAGGCCTGCCGCCGCGCGGGGCAGAAGGAGCAAGCGATTGCCGCGTACCGCAAGGCAGCTCAAGTGCTGTTGTCACTGGGTTGCGAGTCCCGCGCGCGAGGCGCGCTGAAGGCCGCGCTGGAGTTGGATCCGCGCGACCCGACGTTGCAGCAGGAATTGGCGCGGCTGGGTCAGGGCGCGGTGACGCCGACGGCGCTGGAGGACGAGGAACTCTACCGTTTCGACCGGCTGCCGCCGCCGACGCCACCGCCCGGACGGATGCGCAGCGTGCCGCCGCCTCCGCCGCCACCATCAATCACGCCGATGAACATCCGTGGGACACCGAGCGCGATGCCGGGGCCGGGGCGGCAGGCGGTGCTGCCCGATCCGCGTCCTGCCATCCCGACCGTGACGCCCGCGCTGGATTCGGCGACGGAGACGATGTCGCGTTCCATGGCGCAGGTGGCGGCGGGTGCGCAGCGTGCGCCGGAGGCCGCGCCGCTGCCGAAGGTCATCGTGTCGATGTCCGCCTTCGGGGAGCCGGCGGTGGGGGCCGCGCAGCCGGGAGGGAATACGCCTCCGGGCATCGCGCCCGTCACGGTGGGAAGGAGCGTGCCCCAGAAGCCCCTGCCAGGTGTGCCGCTGGGCCTGCCCGCGCTGCGGCGGAGTCCTCCGCGCGTGCCGCCGCCCACGCTGCATCCTGCTCCGCCGCCGGAGCGCCCCACGGTGAAGGTCCTCACGCTGATGAATCGCGCGTCTGGGGGCCCACCGAAGACGCCTCCGTCCGCGGTGATGCCCTACAAGCCGGAGATGCGCCGCCTGGCGCCGAACGTGGTGGCCCTGCGCGTGTCGCCGCAGGCGCGCTGGGTCATCATCCGCTCGGAGAGCGACCTGGAGGTGAGCCGTTCAGAGGCGCTTCCTGGGGAGCCTGCCGCCGCGCATTGAGGCGGGCTGAGCGAGGAGCATGCCCTCTGTATTCGTCTGCCATTGCCTGCTCAAATGACTCTCACGGAGCGTCTCAGTCTCCGGAGAGGACATCCGCATGCGACGCTGGTGGTTGATTCCGCTCGTGGTCGTGCTGCTGACTGGCTGTGGCGGCGTCACGCGGTCGGTACGTCTGGAAACAGGCAGGGGTGCACCCATCGTGGTCACACCCTCCTCAGGCGGCACGCCGGTGGAAGTGGACGAGGAGGACTTCGAAGAAGCCGTCGCGGTGCTGGCCCGGGCCGTGCGTCCGGCCCCACGTCCCCAGGATGCGGCACGGCGTCTCTGGCAGGTGGAGCCGCGCAGTGGTTCGTATCTCTATGACCCGCGCAACCGCCGCATCACGCCATTGGGGCCGGATGAGCACCTGGAAGGCGAGGCCTCCAGTGCGGACGTGGAACTGACGCGTGCCTACCTGCGCTGGTGCGAGCGCACGGGCAGGTCTGGTGACTGCCTGCGTCTGCTGATGGAAGGCCCTACGGTCAACGGAGACGGGCGCTACGCCCTGGCCATGGCGCTTGCTCAGGGGGCCGTGCTGGAGGAGTTGCTGGATGCCTTCAAGGACATGGCCGATCCCCAGGCCATGCTGACGACGGTCCTTTGGACCTGGACCACGTACATGGTCCTGCTCGCGGTGCCCGAGCCCTTCTCCAAGGGGCTCGCGGCAGTGATGACCGCCACGCTCATCGCCTACGTGGGCGTCGACACCTTCTGGAACCTCATCGTGGGTTTCAAACAGTTGGTGGACGCAGCGGACCGGGCCACCACGTTCGGCGCACTGCGCGAGGCGGGCGAGCGCTATGGAAAGGTCATGGGCCGCAACGCGGCACGCGCGTTCGCCCTGCTGGCCACGGCGGCGATCGGCACCACGGCCCCCGGGTTGGCCGCGAAGGTTCCTCGGCTCCCCGGAGCCGCCCTGGCGACGGTGCAGGCCGAGTCCCAGCTGGGCCTGCGGCTCGCGGCGGTCGGCGAAGTGCGGACGGTGGCGGTGAGCGCTGAGACCGTGACGGTTGCGCTCGCGCCTGGCGCGGTGGCCATGGCCGCCAACGGCGGTGGACCTACGCCCCCCGCGGGTGCGCCCAGGGGATGGGGCTCGTTCAGTGGCTTCAAGAAGGCCCTGGGCCCGGCGGGTCCTGGCAAGGAGTGGCACCACATCGTCGAGCAGACCCCGGGCAACGTGCAGCGGTTCGGTCCCCAGGCCCTTCACAACACCGAGAACGTCATCCCGCTGGACAAGCGCCTGCACACGGATGTCAGTGGATTCTTTTCCTCGGTTCGCCGTGCCATCACGCAGTCGAATACACAGACCGTGCGGCAATGGTTGAGCACGCAGTCCTACGAGGCCCAACGCGAGTTCGGCCTGATCGCCATCGAGAACGTGCGGAAGGGAGTCTGGAGATGACGCTGGAGGAGCTGGTCGAACAGGTCGCGAAGCACGTCGCCGCGCAAACCGACGCCATCCACCGAGGCGACCCCAGGACCGGAAACAAGCACGCCAGGAAGTATGGGGCTGCGCTCGATCAACTCATGGCCCATGGCGATGCCGGGAGGGACGCACTCCTGGTGCTGTTCAAGCACGAGCGCACGGACGTCCGTGCCGCTGCGGCGGCCCAGCTGCTCCGCTACCGGACGGCGGAAGCCACGGCCGTCCTGGAAGTGGCGGCGAAAGAGGGCGGCATCGGAGCTATCGACGCCATCATGGCCCTCAAGCACTGGAGGGAAGGCACCTGGTCCCTGGACCCGGGATAGCCCGGGCCTACATGGACACGGACTTCGCCGGGTCGATGAGGCTCTGGAGCGGATTCGTGGCCTCCGCGGTCTCCTGCTCCACGTCCGGCTCGGAGGCGCGGACCTGCGCCTCGCAGTGGTTGCTCTTCCGGTTCTGGTGGCAGTGCCGGATGCCGTACACGTGATGGCACCCGCATGGATCCACGCGCTTCTTGGCGCACAGCGACGGATTGAACACCGGAGCCGCGGTCATCTCCACCGGCCCCGCCTGCAACGCCATCGACAGCACCATCCCCGTCAAAAACCCCATCGCCCACCCCCTTGATGCACGCTGCAGAAATGGGAATGCCGATCCGCCGCCGCAACCCCCAGGCTTGTCTGAATGCCGCTCCGTGCACTCCCGGCCGTTCCCTCCGTCCACCTCACGGTGTTTCCTCTCGACGAGCGCCAGGCAGGCAGCCAATCGTGTGTCCGGAAACCGGCACCGTCAGGGATGAGGGAGGGCTTCGTCCCTGCCGCGGGTTCACCCACCTGGGGGATTCACCATGAGCTGGAAGCAACACCTGGAAAAGGTCTCCGAGTGCCACTACGTCCTGCCGCGCACCAAGACCATGCGCGTGCACGCGGACCTGTTCCTCTCCGACAAGCTCCTCTGGGGGGAAGAAGGCAACCCGGAAGCCCCCTCGCTGGAAGACGCCGTCTTCGATCAGGTCGTCAACGCCGCCACCTTCCCCGGCGTCACCCGCGTCGCCGTCACGCCCGACTGTCACGTGGGCTATGGCGTCCCCATCGGCACCATCGTGGAGACGGACGGCACCCTGCTGCCCACCGCCGCCGGCTACGACATCGGCTGCGGCATGGTCCAGTTGCAGACCTCCCTCACCGTGGAGGACGTGGCCGACCCCGCGAAGCGCCGCCAGTGGATCAACGAGGTCACCGACCGCATCGCCGTGGGCGTGGGCGCCACCCGGGCGCGCAAGCAGCGCAGGCTCAGCGAGCCCACCCTCAAGGAAGTCCTCCGCCACGGCGCCAAGGCCCTGGGCCGCAGCCGCTCCGTCACCGAGCGCGACTTCATCCCCGTGGAGGACACCGGCGTGTCCATCCCCGAGCGCGCCTTCGACAAGCGCGGGCAGTTGGGCAGCCTGGGCGGCGGCAACCACTTCACCGAGATGCAGGTGGATGAGCTGGGCCGCGTCTGGGTGATGCTCCACACCGGCAGCCGGGGGTTCGGCTGGAACATCGCCAAGCACTTCTTCGTGGCGGGCGCCGCGCAGCTGGGCCTCAAGAGCCACAGCGAGGACTTCGTCTGGCTGGACGCGGACAGCGCCCTGGGCCGCAGCTACTGGAACCTGCACAACATGGCGGCCAACTTCGCCGTGGCCAACCGGCTGCTCATCGGCGAGGCCGTGTGCGGGGCGCTCGAGGACGTGTTCGGCGGCACCGCGAACATCTACTACGAGATCAGCCACAACCTCATCCAGCGCGAGGGCGGCAAGTTCGTCGCACGCAAGGGCGCCACGCGGGCCTTCCCCGCCGGACATCCGGCCCTCAAGGGCACGACGTGGGAGGCCACCGGGCACCCCATCCTCATCCCCGGCTCCATGGAGACGGGCAGCGCCATCCTCTTCGCGCAAGCGGGGGCGGAGAAGTCCATCTACTCGGTGAACCACGGCGCCGGCCGGCGGCTGTCACGCGCCGCCGCGCGCCGGCAGCTCCAGCAGGAGGAGACGGACCGGCGCATGGCGGAGGCCGGCATCCTGCTCAACACCCGCACCACGCCGCTGGACGAGTCCGGGCCCTGCTACAAGAACCTGGACGACGTGCTGGAGACGGTGGAGCAGGCAGGACTCGCCCGGGTGGCCCACCGCCTCAAGCCGGTGGCCTGCATCAAGGGCGCGGACTGACGGGATATCCCTGGAAGGGGGACTCGTGGGGGAGGCCGGGCGGCGCTAGACTGAGCCTCCGCCTGGAGCCCCACCCATGCCC
>NZ_RAWC01000450.1:0-1410 GCF_003611685.1 Corallococcus sp. CA049B
GGGCGATCGTCGGCAGCGTCAGATGTGTATAAGAGCCAGCCCGAGCGCCCCTGCCGGCCCCCCTCACCCTCACGTGACGGACGCGCGGTGGTCGCCGGAGCAGCAAACGCAGCGTCGTCGTCCTCCTCCCGCGCGCCCGGGCCAGGAGGCGGTGGCGACAGCCCATCCACGCGGGTCTCCAGGACCAGGTCATCGTCGGGCACGGGAGGCGGCGTCATCCGCGTCTCCAGGCCCTTGAACTCGGGGGTGCGCGGGGCCGCGCTCGTGGGGGGCGCGGTCCGCGACTGGTTGCCCCAGGACTTCCGGCCGGGAGCCGCCGCGGAGGAACGGGCTGCCTCCGCGGCGTCGCGCTGCACCGAGGCCGGCACCTGGGTCTGCTCGGTGCGGACCTCGTCCGTCTCGTCCAGGTCGTCGTCCAACGGTGCGACCCGGGTCTCGTCGATCCGATCCGGCTCGTCGTTCCTGCGGTGCCCCTTGGCCATGTGCGCGACCTCTCGCGTCAGACCATAGCGCTTCGCCCGGCCGCCGGGGATGGGCCGTGCACGGTCAGTATTTCGGCCAGTCCGGGCAGACAATCTCGATGGAGCCGCCAAGCCATGACGCATAGGCCGCGTCGTCCGCGACCGTGTACGGCTTCCGATAGGTCCGCTCGAAGTACTCCGCCCAGTGCGGCTGAGAACCATCCAGGTCCGTGAACCCGTACTCGCGCGCCAGGGTCCACGAGGCGACCACGCGCCCCGCCCTGCGGTGGACGTCCGGATCCGCCGCGAGCGCCGCCACCCCGCGGCCCACGTACGACGGCGTCTCCGACGCGATGAAGTCCGGGACGTTCTTCACCGCGTCGCGCCAGTTCGCCTCCTTCACCCCGAAGCCATCCAGCATCTCCTCCGAGCGCAGGAACCCCGGCGTCACCGCCAGCGCCGTGAGGTTCGTGCGGCGCAGGTCCCTCGACATCGCGAAGGCCAGCCGGATGACCGCCATCTTCGTCACGTCATACGCGACGCCGCCCCGGTAGCCGAACGAGTCCCCATCCGTCACCTCCACGATGAGCCCCCGGTCGCGCTCCAGCATCATCGGCACCGCGTAGCGGCTGGTGACGAGGTGCGTGTACACGGCGCGGTCGAACATCAGCCGCGCCTTCGCCGGAGACTGCTTCCAGAACGCCAGCCCCAGCTCGTGCAGCGTCTCCCCGCCCCAGATGTCGTTGACCAGCACATCCAGCTTCCCGGCCTCCGCGCGGATGCGCTGACACAGCGCCTCCACCTCCTCCTCCACGGTGTGGTCCACCCGCACCGCGATGCCCTTCCCGCCCAGCGCCGTCACCTGCTCCGCCGTCTCCTCAATCGTCTCCGGCCGCGACGCTCCGCTCGCGAGCCCCCCCCGTACGCTGCGCCCGGTGCAGTACACCGT
>NZ_RAWC01000451.1:0-1349 GCF_003611685.1 Corallococcus sp. CA049B
GGCGGGCCCTACGCGGTGGTGGCGCACTCGTTCGGCGCGGCGGCCACGGCGGCGGCGCTGCGGGACGGGATGAAGGTGGAGCGCGCGGTCTTCATCTCGCCGCCCGCGGATCCGCTGGCGGGCATCCGGGCCTTCGCGGACACGGTGGGCCTGTCGGAGGCCATGTGGCGGCGGATGGCGGCGCGAATCGAGGCGCGCTTCGACATGCGGCTGGCGGACCTGGCGCTGCCTGCCTTCGCGCCAGGGCTGGACGTGCCGCTGCGCATCTTCCACGACGTGGGGGACCGCGAGGTGCCGCTGGAAGCAGGCGAAGCGGTGGCGCGCGCGTGGCCGGGCGCGAGGCTCACGCGCACGGAAGGACTGGGGCACTTCCGCATCCTCTATGCGCCGGAGGTGCTGTCGCCCGCGGTGGACTTCCTGGCGGAAGGACGGCCGAGCAACGCCTGGCCCGGGCCGGAGCTGCTGGCGTCGGCGGCGTCCGCGCGAGGGATGCCGCCGCGTGGGGTGCACGGAGGCTGAGGGGGAGGCTGCCGCGCGGAGCTGGAGGAGGCAGGTGGATGCTCGGCGGGCCCGGGAGATTCCTCGTGGCTGCTGGCGAGCCTGGGCCTGCTGGCGGGAACATCCCGGCGACGTCGGCACCGTGCAGCCAGTCCGAGCCGGTAATGGAATGCGACCACGACCCAGGCACGCATGGCGCACCCACTGCCTCAGCCCTAGTCGCCCGCTCCACGCGTCAGGCCGCTATGGTTGGGGCCGCCACCAGAGCCCCTTCAGTCCTGCCTGTTCACATGCCTGCCGGGCCGCCTCGGTGACGGCGTCAAAGACATCTTCTCCCTCGATGTACGAGATGTCTGCCGTGAGTGCGTACATCACGCCGTGAGTGACTCCTGAAGACACGGACTCCAGCCTCACCAGGAAGGCTGACGCCCGAAGGCCGCGTGGCACGCAGCCCTCGTCCCGTAGGTGAAGTCCGTGGAGAGCGAGAGGGCGCGGTCTGCCTCCAGTTCGCGGGCGACGAAGGCGTTCTTGTCCTCAAGCAAGGCCTTCGTGGACTTCGTGCGGGCCCTGTAGGTCCGTGGTGCATGGAAACCGTTGCGAATGGATGTTTGTCATTGGTCAACGCAAGGCCAGCAATAGGCTTGCATCGCGCTGGCCACGACAGCAACAGTCCGTACGGCGCTTCCCCCGCTTGTTGATGGAGTCCCTCATGCCCACCCGACTGCTGAGGGATCCCCTCATCTAGCGAGTTGATCAGCACACGCTCGCTCGGCGGCTGCGTGCGAAGGCGCTGGTGTCAGCGCAAAGAGGCAGCCACCATGACGCGCAAGGTGGCCATCGACGAAGAGCAG
>NZ_RAWC01000452.1:0-1289 GCF_003611685.1 Corallococcus sp. CA049B
CCCCCAGGCTCACGCCCCGCCTCCCGCCACGAACAACGCGCGCAGCGGCCCCGCCACCTGCGCCCGCAGCCCTTCAGCCGCGTTCACGGTGAGCAGCGTTCCCCGCGCCCGCACCGCCGCGCTTCGCAGCGCACGCTGGTGCTCCGCGAAGCGGCGGGCGTAGGCGGCCAGCACTTCGTCCGTCAGCAACTCCTCCAGCGCCACGCCGCTCTCCGCGTCCACCAGCCGAGCACCCTCACCGCCCGACGGCTCCAGGTCCTCCGCGTCCAGCACCTGCACCAGGAACAGCGCCGACGCTCCTCGAGACAGCCGGGCACACAGCGCCTCCAGGTCCGTCTCGAAGAGGAAGTCGCTCACCACCACCCGCAGGCCACACGGCCGCAACGGCGGCAGCCGCCCCAGCGCCGACGCCAGGTCATCCCGCGCCTCGAACTCCGCCCCTCGCAGCGCCGCGCGGCACGCCGGCCCCTGCACCCGTTCCGACCGTGCCCCGCCCCACAGCAGCGTCGGCGTCAGCCCCTGCCGTCCGCCCACCTCCACCGTCAGCAGCGCCACCTCACGCGCCCCCGCCGCCTTGCGAGGCGACAGCCCCATGCTGCGCGAACCGTCCAGCACCACCTCCACGCGCGGCGACACCTCGTCCTGCCGCACGCGCAGCACCAGCTCCCCCGTGCGCGCCACCGCGTTCCAGTCCAGCTGCCGCAGGTCATCCCCCGGCTGGTACGCGCGGAAGTCGTGCAGCTCCATCGCGCTGCCCGCGGACGTGGCGCGCACCTCGCCCACCCGTCCCCGCTGCGGCAAACGCGGCAGCGCCAGGCTCAACCCCGGCGTCAGGCGCGCCACCTCCGCCTCATCCAACATCGCGCTCACTGCTGGTGGGCCTGCCGCTCGCGTGCGGCGAGCACCCGGTCCGCGGCGAACGCCGACAGGAACGCCACCAGCGCCACGCACAGGAGCAGCTCCGGCGGCAGCTTGAGACCGCTCGGGTCGCTGTAGTCGTATTTGCCGAAGTTCAGCGTCCCCAATATCGGGTTGAGCAGGTTGAGCAACTCATCGCGCCCCTCCAGGTTCAGGAACACCGCCAGCAGCGGCGGCACGCCGGCCCCCAGGATTCCCACCAGCACGTAGAGCAACCGCACCGACACCGGCGACGCGAACCGCCCCGAGCGCGGCATCCGCCCCAACAGCAGCGCCACCGACAGGTACAGCACCCCGTAGAGCGCCAGCGCCGCCTGCGACATCCCCATCCGCAGGCTGCTCGTCGACCCATCCGACAGCCCCAGCAGCCC
>NZ_RAWC01000453.1:0-1279 GCF_003611685.1 Corallococcus sp. CA049B
CTAGCAGGCTGTTGAGAAACCCCTCCGAGGGATCGACAGCCCGCACCGGGGCGTGGTGTCCTCCGCGCATCGGAGGCAGCGATGCGTGGACGCCCCAAGCAGCAGACGACGCTCTTCAGCCTGAGGACGCCGGGGGACCGAGTCCCGGCGGCCCATCCGCTGCGCAGGGTGAAGGACATGGCGGACGCCGCGCTGGCGGCGCTCTCGCCGACGTTTGACGCGATGTACAGCGGCACCGGTCGGCCGAGCATTCCGCCGGAGCAACTGCTGAAGTCCTGCCTCCTCATGGCGTTCTACTCGGTGCGAAGCGAGCGGCTCTTCTGCGAGCAACTCGACTACAACCTCCTGTACCGGTGGTTCCTCGACATGGGGATGGAGGACGCCTCCTTCGACCACAGCACCTTCTCGCAGAACCGGGACCGGCTTTTGGAGCATGACGTCGCCCGGAGATTCTTCCTGGCCGTCATGGGCCAGGCGCAAAGCGCTGGGCTCACCAGCAATGAGCACTTCAGCGTGGATGGCAGCCTCATCGAGGCCTGGGCGTCCTTGAAGTCGTTCCGCCCGAAAGACGAGAAGGACGAGAAGAAGGAGCCGCCGGACGACAAGGGCAACCCGACGGTGAACTTCCACGGGCAGAAGCGCGGCAACGCGACGCACGCCTCGACGACGGACCCGGAGGCGCGGCTTGCGCGCAAGGGCGACGGCAAGGAAGCGCGGCTGGCCTACAGCCTCAATGGCGTCATGGAGAACCGCAACGGGCTGCTCGTGGACCTCGCGGTGATGCCGGCGGATGGCTTCGCCGAGCGCGACGCGGCGGTGATGATGCTCGAGGGGCTGAAGTCCCGGAACGAGCGCGCTTCCGTGGGGGCAGACAAGGGCTACGACACGGCGGACTTCGTCGCCGACTGCCGACGCATGGGAGTGACGCCCCATATTGCGCAGACGACGGACCCTCGACGCCGCTCGGCCATCGACAGGCGAACGACGAGGCCCGCCGGATACACCCTCAGCCAACGGATACGGAAGCGAATCGAAGAGGTCTGGGGCTGGATGAAGACGGTGGGTGGTTTCCGCAAGACGCGTTTCAAAGGCAGGGAGCGCACGGAGCTGGCGGCCTACCTGGTGGGCGCCGCGTACAACCTGGTGCGGATGGCGCGGCTGGCTGCCGCATAGCCACTTCGCGCCCGCCGCCTCATCTCGAAGACAATGTTGAGATTGAAGTCAACGAGAAGCCCAGCCCCGTGCCAGCAAACCGGGCTTCTTCAACAGCCTGCTAGCA
>NZ_RAWC01000454.1:0-1263 GCF_003611685.1 Corallococcus sp. CA049B
GTCGAAGGCCCCGGCGCCTTCGGCGGTCCCGGCCGCTGGCGAGGTCCACGCGCGCCCCGCCTCGCTGTGGCGCCGGCTGCTGTCCTTCACCGTCGACACCGCGGCCATCAGCGCCGTGGCGGCGGCCTACATCACCCTGGCCTCGTCGGTCGCGGGCGTGAAGGGCCCCCAGCCGGGGCTGACCGGGCTGGACGCGTTCGTCGCCTGGCTGCGGGCGATGCACTCCGTGCTGCTGCCGGGCGTGGTCCTGGTGCTGGTGCTCGCCACCGTGTACTGCGCGGTCGCGGCCTTCCTGTGGAATGGACGCACCCTGGGACGGTTGCTCCTGGGCCTGCGGTTGGTGGACACCCATGGCATGGCGCCCACCCCGGGCCGGGCCATCTTCCGGGCGCTGCTCGCCGGGCTTTCCTTCGTTCTCTTCCTGGGCGGGTTCTGGATGGCGCTGTTCGACCGCCGCGGGCAGACGCTCCATGACAAGCTGACGTCCACCTTCGTCGTCCAACCGAGCTGAAACCGGCTCATTGTGCCTTGCGGCCGCGGCCGTAAGATGCCGCGGCCTTCATGCCTTCGCGTCTTGCCCAGCACCTCGTCTCGCGCGCCCTCCTGACCCAGGAGCAGGCCGGGGACTTGTTGCGTCAGCATCAGGCCCAGGGTGGCCACCTGGACACCGCGCTCCTGGAGCGCGGCCTCTCCGAAGCGGACGTCCTCGCGATGATGGGCGAGGTCTCCGGCTTCCGGCCCGTGAACCTGGTGGACTTCGAGCCCAACCTCGAGGTCGCCAGCTTCATCCCCCCGAAAATCGCCGAGCGCCTCAGCGTCGTCCCCCTGTCCCTGGACGGGAACACGCTGCACGTGGCGTGCGCCTACCCGGTGCCCAAGAAGGAGCTGGACGAAGTCGGCTTCCTCCTGGGCAAGCCGCTGGAGCTGTGGGTCGCCATCGAGCTGCGGGTGCGCGAGTGGATCTCCATCATCTACCGCCAGCCGATGCCGCCCCGCTTCGTGCAGCTGGCCGAGACGGTCGCCCAGCAGGCCGGAGCGCTCACGCCGCCTCCGCCACCGCCGCCGGACGACGAGTCGATGACGGTGGACATGGTGGAGCAGCTGGCGCGCAACGTGGCCCAGGAGCCCGTGCCCGCGGAGGCCCGTCCCGCCGCCTCGCGTGAGCCCGAGCCCGCGGACATCCCGCCCCCCGCGTACGTGCGCGAGCCGCTGCGCCTGAACACCTCCGCGGGTCCGGTGACGACGGCCCGCGCGGTCCAGCGC
>NZ_RAWC01000455.1:0-1198 GCF_003611685.1 Corallococcus sp. CA049B
AGCCGGCGCCGCTCGGCTGCCGTCAGCTCCAACTCTCGGTGCTGGTGGGGCACTTCGCCGCTCCTTCTGCACAACCGGAGGAGCGGCAATCCTACCCCCTGACAGGACTTACTTCCTCTGGCTTAGAGGTGCAGCGACGGCACGGGGGCGACCAGGCCGGGCTGGATGGGGAAGTCCGCGGGCAGCTTCTCGCGCTCCTCCAGCCGCTCGAACTCTAGCGAGTCGTGCGCGCAGAACACCGTCACCTGTTCGCCGTGGCGCTGCACCAGCTCACGCAGCCGGCGCAGGTTGTACCAGCGCATCCACCCGTCCTTCTGCATCAGCTTCTGGTAGGCGCGCAGGCCGGCGGTGCACCGGTAGCGGTCCAGGTCCATCTCACCGTGGTGGAAATACGCGTCGCCCGCGTGCAGCAGCCACCCTTCCCCGGTGTCGATGGCCACGCCCGCGTGTCCCAGCGTGTGGCCCACGAGCGGCACCAGGAGGATCTCCGGCGGCAGTCCGGTGAGCTCGCGCACGCAGTCGAAGCCGAACCAGCCCTCGCCCCGGTTCGGGATGTACGTCTCCCAGCGCGTCTCCTTGGACCACTGCTGCGGGCGGAAGCGCGCGCGGTCCAGCCAGGTCTTCTGCGCGGTGGCCACGCGGTACTCGTCCGCCAGCACGTGCACGCGCGCGTGGGGGAAGTCATCCAGGCCGCCCGCATGGTCGAAGTCCAGGTGCGTGAGGATGATGTCGCGCACGTCGCTGGCCTGGAAACCCATGCGCTCCAGCTGGCGGATGGCGGTGGACTCCTCCGCCAGGGCGGGGCGGCAGAGCACGTCCCGAAACAGGCCGTTGAGCCGCACGCGGGGCGCGTACACGTCATGGAGGCCAAAGCCGGTGTCCACCAGCACCAGACCGCCGGGCGTCTCCAACGCCAGACAGTGGCAGGTGAGCGCCGCCGGGCCGCTGAAGCCTCGCCGCCCATCCATGAGCCGCCCGCCGGGCGGGCACATCGTGGTGCAGTTCAGGTGGTGGATGCGCATGGCGGCTCCCGCTCCTTGTGAAAGGCGGCGGCCGTCCGGCGGCGGATGAACCGGCGCGGGAAGCCCCCTTCCATTCGTTCAGGGCAAAAGTGCGCCGTGGGCTCCCTGGGAGGAATCGCCGCGCCCGGGCAGGGCAGGGGCTCGCCCGCTCGGGGGGCGGCAGGGCGCCGCTCAGG
>NZ_RAWC01000456.1:0-1190 GCF_003611685.1 Corallococcus sp. CA049B
GCGGCATGGTGGGGTCGTTCGGGCTGAAGGGGCGCGTGCTGCTGACGGAGCGCTGGGGCGTGGCGGCGGAGGCGCAGGCGGGCGGCGCGCTGATGGGGCGGCTGTCGCTGGTGTACGCGGTGGGAGGTGACACGTGAGCGGTGGACTTCGTGCACTGGGCGCGCTGGGCCTGACGGCGGCGCTGCTGACCCCGGGCTGCATGCGCCCCGGCGAGGACCGCGCGGTGCGGGACACGCGCGTGGGGAAGTCCGAGGCGGACGCGCTGACGGTGGAGGTGGAGGGCGGGCTCGCGTCGGTGCGGACGCTGGCGTCGGGGACGCTGGAGCTGTGGGGCCAGGCGCCGGTGTTCACCACGCGAGTCACCGCGAGCGAGGACGCGCGGACGGACTGGCTGTTCATGGTGCACAACGCGATGCCGGACGCGGTGCTGGACGCCGTGGACGAAGCGGGCACGCCGCTGACGGTGGTGGCGATGCCGGACGCGCACCCGACGGTGAAGGCGTGGCGCGTGGCCCTGCGGCCGGGGACGACCGTGCGGCTGACGGTGGCGCCGCCGGACTGGGACACGCGGCAGCCGTTCCGGTTCGCGGCGCTGGCGGACGTGCAGGAGGCGCTGTCGAAGGTGGGGGACGTCTACGCGAAGCTGAATGAGGACCCCAGCCTGCGCTTCATCTTCTTCGCGGGCGACCTGACGGAGTTCGGGACGCGCGAGCAGCTGGAGGAGTTCCAGCGGCGGCTGGAGGCGGACTCGCGCATCCCGCTGTACGCCACGTTGGGCAACCACGAGACCTTCACGGACGACGCGCGCGAGTACCAGCGGCTGGTGGGCCGGGGCAGCCAGCACTTCACCTTCCACGGCGTGCACTTCAGCCTGGTGGACTCCGGCAGCAGCACGGTGGACCCGATGGTGGAGGAGGAACTGGACGGCTGGCTGGAGGAGGCGCGCGACGCGGTGCACGTGGTGGCGATGCACATCCCGCCGTTGGATCCGATTGGCGTCCGGGGCGGCGGCTTCGCGGTGCGCAACGAGGCGGCGGGGCTGGTGGGGAAGATGGCGCGGGCGGGCGTGGACCTGACGCTCTACGGCCACATCCACTCCTACTATTCGTTCTCCAACGCGGGCATCCCGCCGACGGATCCACGTCCACCGCCAGGAAGTGCCGGCCCACCCCGTCAAAGCGCTCCGGAAT
>NZ_RAWC01000457.1:0-1184 GCF_003611685.1 Corallococcus sp. CA049B
TCCCCCGTCCAGGTGGAGCACATCCCGGACCGGGGCACGCTCATCACCCTCACGCAGGAGAAGTTCACCGCCTCCAACCCCGCCCACGTCGCCCTGGCCGCCGACGTCCAGGCGCGCCTCCAGGCGGCGGGGCTGCTCACCCCGCTCCGCCCCTGGGGCACCTGAGCCGCGTCAGCGCCGCCCGGCCTTCGCGAACCTTCGCAGCAGCGCCTCGTGCGCCGGGTGGCGGGCCACCAGCGCCTCCACCCCCGGCAGCTCGAAGTCCGCGAACTCGAAGCCCGGCGACACCGTGCACCCCACCAGCGTGTACGCGCCCAGCGGCTCCGCTGCCTGCAGCACCCCCGCCGGCACCAGCACCTGCGGCTGCTGGCCCTGCGTCACGTCCCGCCCCAGCACCGGGGACTCCACCCGGCCGTCCTCGTGCACCAGGTGCAACGCCAGCGGCTCCCCGTCGTGGAACAGCCACAGCTCGTCCGCGCCCACCACCCGGTGCCACGCGGAGAACTCCCCCCGCTGCAACAGGTAGTAGATGGCCGTCCCCGCGGACCTGCGCCCTCGCAGCGTCTGCACCTGGAACGCCGCCCGGTAGGTCTCCCGGTAGTAGCCGCCCTCCGGATGGGGCTTGAGGTCCAGCCTCCGCACCAGCTCTTCAACCATGGTGGGCACAGTCTAACGCCACGCCCTCTCAGGGCTTCTTCTTCTGCTGCTGCATCGCGGACGCCACCAGGTTCATCAGCTTCAGCTGCACCGGCGTCAGCCGCCGCAGGTTGCGCATCAGCCGCCGCATCTCCGGCACGTCCTCCTCCGTCCGCGCCCGGGGCTTCTCCTTCGGAGGCGGCGCCGCGAACTCCTCGCCCAGGCCCAGCAGGTCGTGCGGCGGGATGTTCAGGACGACGCACAGACGGCGCAGGTTCTGCACGCTCGGCAGCATGTGGCCACGCTCCAGCCGGCCATACACCTCCGACGCCATGCCGATGCGGTCCGCCACGTCCGCCTGCGTCAGACCCAGCTTCACCCGCACATTCCGTGCCGCCGAGCCGAGGATTCCCGCCAGTTCCGTGTCCATGCCCTTGTCCCGGGTGCGAAGCGCCTCCATGGCACCGGGCGCTGGGCATAACCCTGAAGGTCGGGTCATGTCACCTTACCTCTGGCGTTTTTTCCGCCTCCCCCACCCGACCCGGGAC
>NZ_RAWC01000458.1:0-1175 GCF_003611685.1 Corallococcus sp. CA049B
CCCCTTGCGCATGCCCAGGCCCCCGGCCCCCTCTCACGGGGACCGGAGCATGGTGGGAGGCGAGGGCCCGGATGACATCACCGCCCCCGGTGCCTTGCGCCTATCGCTGGCCGGACACGTCCCCGCCTGAACGGGCCGCCTGCCGCGGGCCGCCGGAGAAGATGTCCCCGCCCAGCGCCGTGATGATGGACTCCACCGCCTTCTGGCCGCGCACGCTATTGCCCGCCTCGTCCAGCGGCGGGGAGAACGTCGCCACCGCGAAGCGGCCGGGCACCACCGCCACGATGCCGCCGCCCACGCCGCTCTTGGCCGGCAGGCCCGCGGTGAAGGACCAGTCCCCGGAGTTCTCATAGAGGCCCGTGGTGAGCATCAGCGACAGCACCTTCTGCGCGTTGTCCGCGTCCACCACGCGCTTGCCGGTGACGGGGTTGGTGCCGCCGTTGGCCAGCGTGGCCCCCATGATGGCCAGGTCCTTCGCCGTGACGTTCACCGAGCACTGGCGCGTGTAGAGGTCCAGCGCCTCCATCGGGTCGCCGGGCAGCGCGTCGTAGGACTTGAGCAGCCAGGAGATGGCGCGGTTGCGCGTATTGGTGGCGGACTCGGAGCGGTAGACGTCCTCGTTCACGCTGAGCCGCCGCCCCGCGAAGTCTTCCAGCGTGCCCTGGATGCGGGACCACCGGTCGTTCGCGTCCCTTGCCGGCACCATGCTCACCGCGGTGATGGCGCCCGCGTTCACCAGCGGGTTGCCCGCGGGCGGCCGCTTCGCCTCCTGGTTCAACTCGATGGCGATGATGGAGTTGAAGGGCTCGCCGGTGGCGTTGGCGCCAATCTTCGTCTCCACCTGCTCCGCCCCCACGTCCTGGAGGATGCGCGCCAGCGTGAAGGGCTTGGACACGGACTCGATGGCGAAGGGGTGCTCCGCGTCACCCACCGAGTAGACGCGCCCGTCCACCGTCACCAGCACGATGCCGAAGAGGTTCGGGTCCACCTTCGCCAGCGACGGGATGTAGTCCGCGTTCTTGCCGTCCTTCACGCCCCTGAAGCGCGCGTACGCCTGCTGCAGCGCCTCCTTCGCCTCCGCCGCGGAAACCTGCGCGGTGTCGGGCGTGCGCTGCGTCCGCTGCGCGGTGGCGGGCGCCTGCGCGGCCAGCCCCACCCCCGGCGCCCCCCAGAGC
>NZ_RAWC01000459.1:0-1173 GCF_003611685.1 Corallococcus sp. CA049B
CTAAGCCAGAGGAAGTAAGTCCTGTCAGGGGGTAGCGCGAGGCGCGAGCAGACTGAGCCGACCGGAGCGCTGCAAGCGGTGCAGCAGCCGGACGGCTTGAGGATAGAACTCCTCGCGCTGCTCCGTCAGCATCTGGCTGAAGTAGGTGCTCTTGAGCTCGTCCCAGTAGCCCTCAATCCAGTTGAGGGTTTCCGAGGTGTACGCAGGCAGTCGCAAGACGCGCACCTGGGGCCGGGCGGCTTCAAGGGCGGCTTGGGCGCGGTGGGAAGTGAAGGGGCCACCGTTGTCGAGGACGAGCACGATGCGTCGGGCCGTCCGTTTTGCCCGCGCTACCAGCTTTTCGAGCAGCGACAGAAACAGGGCGGTGGTGACGCTCTTGGGCTGGTAGGCGAAGAGGAAGTGCCTGCTGGGAAAGCGGATGGCCCCCACCACCCCCACTCGCACATTCTTGCCCGGAGTGGGCACCAGCAGCCGCTGCCCTTTGCGCCGCCACATGGAGCGCGTCACCGGGAGAAGGTTGAAGTGAACGCCGTCGGCGTACCACAGCTCGAAGTCGGCCCGGGGCTGTCGGGCTGCCTTCTGCAGACGGTGCAAGCGCCTGAAGGCGCGTGCTTTTTTCCTCCTCGTCCGCCAGGTGCCGGGTGGTGAGCTTGGCGCGCCGCCACACATAGCCGTGGCACAGCAGGACTTCGCCCACCCAGCGCGCGCTCAAATGCACGCCGGTGCGTTGCTGGAGGTAGGCGGCCAGACGTGCACGCGTCCAGCGAGCAAATGCAAAGCCCAGCTTCTCCGGCGCCGTGTCCACGGTGCGCATCAGGAGCCTCAGGTAGCTGGAGGACACGCTCGACGGACGGCCCGGACGAACCGCGTCAGCCAGTCCCCCCAGCCCTTGCTCACGCCAGCGTCGGCGGCAGCGATGGACGGTGCGCGTGGTAACTCCCAGGGCCGTAGCGATGCACCGAGCGCTCTGGCCTTGAGCGCTCAACAGCACGATAGCCGCTCGCAGCGCTACGCCCTCCGGAGCCTGCTGCCGCAAAGCGCGTACCAGCCGGCGCCGCTCGGCTGCCGTCAGCTCCAACTCTCGGTGCTGGTGGGGCACTTCGCCGCTCCTTCTGCACAACCGGAGGAGCGGCAATCCTACCCCCTGACAGGACTTACTTCCTCTGGCTTAGA